>JAPFCT010000229.1 GCA_026169575.1 Faecalimonas sp. | reverse complement strand
ATTCTGCCGTATCTTGGGATTGAAAGAGGACCGGTCAGTGAAACAAAAGAGGAGGAGTAGTTGAAAATGGGGAGGAAATGAAGTATACTGTATGAGTTGAAACGAAATGAGAACAAAAGAGTGAAAGGGTGTATCTATGGATTATAAAATAATTGTACCAGTACTGATTTCTTTTGTGCTAAGTCTGCTGATGGGACCGGTTGTGATCCCGTTTCTCAGAAAGCTGAAGATGGGACAGACAGAGCGGACAGAGGGTGTGCAGTCACATTTGAAAAAAGCAGGAACGCCTACGATGGGTGGCGTGATCATCCTGGGAAGTGTACTTGTCACGTCGGCATTTTATATAAAGGAATATCCGAAGATCATACCGGTGTTGTTTGTGACGCTTGGGTTTGGGCTGATCGGATTTCTCGATGATTATCTGAAAGTTGTGATGAAGCGCTCAGACGGACTGTTTCCAAAACAGAAGATGGCGCTTCAGATCGTTGTGACCGCGGTGTTTGCCTATTATCTTGTGAAGGTGACAAATGTTCCGCTGACACTTCTGATCCCGTTTTCCAACGGAAAATATCTGGATATCGGATGGCTCTCGATTCCGCTTTTGTTCGTTGTCGTGATCGGAACTGTGAACGGGGTGAATTTTACAGATGGGCTTGATGGGCTGGCATCTAGTGTGACGGTGCTTGTGGCGACGTTCTTTACTGTCGTGGCAGTCGGAACGAGAAGCGGGATCGAGCCGGTGACCTGCGCAGTTGTGGGGGCGCTGCTCGGATTTCTGCTGTTTAATGTTTATCCTGCCAGTGTCTTTATGGGAGATACCGGATCTCTGGCGCTTGGAGGATTTGTGGCGTCCACGGCATATATGCTGCAGATGCCGCTCTTTATCGTGATTGTGGGTCTGATCTATCTGGTTGAAGTACTGTCTGTCATGATCCAGGTCACATATTTTAAGAAGACAGGCGGAAAAAGAATCTTTAAAATGGCGCCGATCCACCACCACTTTGAACTTTGTGGCTGGTCGGAGACGAGGGTTGTGGCAGTTTTCTCGGTTGCTACGGCAATCTTATGTCTGATCGGTCTGATGGCGCTTTAGGAGGGTATTATGGATTTTAGAGGAAAAAAGGTACTTGTATTCGGAACTGGGATCAGCGGGATCGGAGCAGGAGAACTGCTTGAGCGGGCAGGCGCTTCTGTGATCCTGTATGATGGAAATGAAAGTCTGGACAGAGAAAAATTAAGAAAACATTTTGCCGGGGAGAGTTCTGTGGAGATTCTGCTTGGCAGTCTTCCGATGGAAGTGATGGATCAGCTGGAACTTGTAGTGTTAAGTCCCGGGGTTCCGACAGACCTTCCGGTCGTAAACCAGTTAAGAGAGAGGGAGATCCCAATCTGGGGAGAAGTAGAACTTGCATACCGTTTCGGAAGAGGAGATGTACTTGCGATCACCGGAACAAACGGGAAGACAACGACAACCGCTCTGCTCGGGGAGATTATGAAGGCATACCAGGATAGTGTGTTTGTTGTGGGAAATATCGGGACACCATATACGGGAGCTGTGCTTAAGATGCGGGACAGTTCTGTGACCGTGGCGGAAATGAGCAGCTTCCAGCTTGAGACAATTGATACATTCCGCCCGAAGGTAAGCGCGATCTTAAATATTACGCCGGATCATCTGAACCGCCATCATACGATGGAGGCATATATTCAGGCAAAGGAAGAGATCACAAAGAATCAGACTGCCGAAGATGTCTGTGTACTGAATTATGAAGATGAGGTACTGCGGACGTTCGGGGAAAATCTGGATGTGCAGGTTCTATATTTCAGCAGCAGACGTAAACTAGAAAGAGGGATCTATCTCGAAGATGGAAAGATCATCTATACCGACGGGGAGCCAGAAGTGCTCTGCGAGACGGGAGAACTTCAGCTTCTGGGTACACATAATTATGAAAATGTGATGGCAGCTTCCGCGATGGCGGCGGCATATGGAGTTCCGCTTGACATAATACGGAAGACGATCAGAAGCTTTGGAGGAGTCGCACACCGGATCGAGTTTGTGACAGAGAAAGGCGGAGTTGCCTATTACAATGACTCCAAAGGGACGAATCCGGATGCTGCGATCAAGGCAGTTGAGGCGATGAACCGTCCGACTGTGCTGATCGGAGGAGGATATGACAAAGATTCCTCCTATGATGAGTGGATCGACTCTTTCGGGGAAAAGATCAGATACCTTGTACTGGTGGGAGCGACAAAGGAGAAGATTGCCGAGACAGCGAGAAGGAAAGGATTTAACAATGTGATCCTGACAGAAACTTTCGAGGAAGCTGTCCTGGAAAGTGCGAAGCTTGCAAGAGAAGGCGATGCAGTGTTACTCTCTCCGGCATGTGCAAGCTGGGGCATGTTTAAAAATTTTGAAGAACGTGGAGATAAATTCAAAGAACTTGTAAATCATTTATAAGGAGTGAAGAATTGTGGGCAGACCCGGAAAGAAAAAAGGGTATGATTACACATTGCTGGCAGTTGTATTTCTGCTCGTGTTTGTAGGACTGATCCTTCTGTACAGCACGAGCGCTTACAACGGTGAGCTGAAATTCCACGATCGTTTTTACTATTTAAAGAAGCAGCTGTTTGCCACGATCCTGGGAACGGTCCTGATGCTGATCGTGGCGAACATTGATTATCATGTCTGGGAGCCGCTTGCAGGAATTGGCTATCTTGTCGCGATCGGACTGTCGGTGGCGGTGCTTCTTATAGGGGATGAGTATAACGGGTCCAAAAGATGGTTGTCTTTGGGACCTTTATCTTTTCAGCCTTCCGAGTATGCCAAAGTGGCGCTGATCTTATTTCTTGCGTGGATCGTCACAAAAAATGTAAAAGAGATGGGCAGGATCAAAACACTTTTTAAGATCATGCTCATGGCGCTTCCGGTTGTCGGATTGGTTGGTGCGAGCAATCTGAGTACTGCGATCATCATTCTGGGGATCGCAGTGATCCTGATCTTTGTGGCAAGTCCAAAGTATGCACAGTTTATCTGGATGGGTCTGCTTGGATGTGGATTTTTAGGGATTTTCCTCGGTGTGGAGAGTTACCGGCTGGAGCGGCTTGCAATCTGGAGGAATCCGGAGAAGTATGAGAAAGGATATCAGACGCTGCAGGGGCTATACGCGATCGGCTCGGGAGGATTGTTTGGCAGAGGTGTGGGAAACAGTGTGCAGAAACTCGGATTTGTTCCGGAGGCACAGAATGATATGATCTTCTCTATCGTATGCGAAGAACTGGGACTTGTGGGAGCTGCGTTTATCATTCTTTTGTTTCTTCTCCTGATCTGGCGCTTTTTTGTCATCGCAGTGCATGCGCAGGATCTGTTCGGAGCCCTGATCGCATCGGGGGCAATGGCGCACATGATGATCCAGGTGATCTTAAATATTGCCGTAGTGACAAACACGATCCCAAATACGGGGATCACGCTCCCATTCATCAGTTATGGAGGAACTTCGGTCATGTTTCTTTTGATGGAAATGGGGCTTGTGCTGAGTGTGTCCGGTCTGATACAATAGAGAGAACATCCGGCGCGGAAGAGCGCGGCGGCAACAAGTCTGTTAGGAGGTTAGGATGACGACGTTTAAACATCATAAAGTACAAAAGAAAAGAAAATACGGGCTGTATGCGCTGAGTGTGACGTTGATCGCAGCAGCAATTCTTGCATTGTCTGTATTTTTGTTGTTTCATATACAAAAGATCGAAGTGACGGGGATCGAGTCACTGACGCAGAAAGAAGTGGCGGACTGGGTAAAAAGCGATACTCCGTCAGGCAATTCGCTGTATGTGCTCTGGAAGTCAAAGTTTCAGCCAGATGAGCTGCTTCCAATGATGAAACATGCAGAGATCAGTATGAAGAATCCGTGGACGATCAAAGTCCGTGTGGAGGAACATAAGCTGCTGGGAGGCATTCTGCATGAGAACGAATATGTCTATTTCGATGAAGAGGGAACTGTGTTAAAGAAACAGACGGAATCCATACCGGGGATCCCTATGATCGAAGGAGTCGGTGTAAAGAAGGTTATTCTAAACCATAAAGTGAAGGCAGAAAACCGAAAGGTATTCAGCTGTGTGATACAAGTCGGAAAAGTGATGGAGAAATGGGAGCTAAGTCCGGATAAGATTGTATTTGACGGGACGGAGGCAACATTGCATTTTGGGACGATCGCAGTCAATATCGGGGATGAGAATTTTGATGACAGAGCTGCGCAGATCGCCCCGATCCTGGAAAAACTTCAGGGAAAAAGCGGAACGGTACATCTGGAGAATTTCACGATGCAGTCCACACTGATCAGTTTCCGTCCGACCGTAGAAGCGGAAGATGGTACGGTGACAGAGGGAGAAGATCAGGTGCTGGAAGGAATGGATGACAGCGCGGATACAGATCCGCAGTCCGATGGCGGGGGCGAAAGCTATGATGATGGAAGCGGAGTCTACGATGACGGAAGCGGAGTTTACGATGACGGAACAGGAAGCTATGATGATGGAAGCGGAGTCTATGATGATGGAACGGGCACTTACGATGACGGCAGTGGT
Organism: Faecalimonas sp.; assembly: GCA_026169575.1. Next base: position 512 of record JAPFCT010000229.1, on the reverse strand, counting down.
ATGGGATATGAATAAATGGTCCTGCGCCTGATCTGAGGTGTTGCCATCAGCAGAAAGAAACCACAGATGTGATTATAAAAAAATGGGAAAATCTAAAAAAGGCTATTGATTAATTAGAAGAAAAACTATATTATATATCTATATGGCAGAATCTATATAGAACCAGAGGGATGTATAAGAAGTAGATCGATAAAGGAGGAAAAACTCTTGTTAGAAATTAAAACAAATGAATCTGAAGCAGCAGCAAAAATTATCGTCATTGGTGTCGGTGGCGGCGGAAATAACGCAGTGAACCGAATGATCGATGAACAGATCGCCGGTGTCGAATTTATTGCTATTAATACAGATAAGCAGGCATTACAGTTATCAAAAGCTCCTACACTGATGCAGATTGGTGAGAAGCTGACGAAAGGACTTGGAGCAGGTGCAAAGCCTGAGATTGGTGAGAAGGCAGCAGAGGAGAGTGCAGAGGAGATCGCAGCAGCGATCAAAGGCGCAGATATGGTATTCGT
>JAPFCT010000189.1 GCA_026169575.1 Faecalimonas sp. | reverse complement strand
TTTATGTGCTGATGTCCGCGTGTACAAAGATGCCTTATGTTATCTGCGATGAGGAGACTTATGATGATGAAGTGCTCGTATTTCTCAACGAGCAGGCGGCAAAGCAGGAGGCAGTCCGGCTGCTGCAGAAAGGAGAGCCAGTTCAGGTTGTGTCGGTAAAGAATGAATCATTTCTGGCATTTTATATCAGTCTGCTTCCAATCGGAGTCAACTGTCTGCGGGTAAATAAGGGAACGAAGATCGAGACGGCAGTACAGTTAGATGAACTGATCCGAAGACCGGGCGGGGATCAGCTTCCGGAAGGACAGATTCGCGTTGAGAATCCGGAATTACATTTGACAGCGCTGTATTTTGCACAGCAGTTCCGCAAGAAGCGGGAGGGAGGAATCACGGAGGAACTCAAAGATCTGAACGAAGAAATGCTGGCACATTTCCGCAGAGGAAAATATATTGTTGCAGTGCAGAAAGAAGGACAGCAGATTCCGATCCTGAAGGAAAAGGACGGACAGATGTATCAGCCATTATTTACGGATGTGCAGGAGTTTAATAAGTTTAACAAGGAGAAGAATCTGAAAGCAGCGATCATTGAATTTGCAAATCTTCCGAAATTTCTTGCGCCGGAAGCAAAAGGTGTGATCATCAATCCAAATGCGGTGAATATTAAGCTGGATATGGCACGTCCGAAGCAGCAGTCAGGAGAGCAGATGCCGGAGCCGCAGGAGGTATAACGGGCTAAGTGGCAGTGCCCGAGAAGCGCAGTTCTGATCCTGGCAGTCAGTGCGGTTCAGAAAATAAAAAATGTGAAAATAGAAACGATAACTGGTGGACTGTATCATTATGCTGAAAGGGAATGAGACAGTAGATGAGAGAAAAATACCTCTGGCGGAACTCTGTGTGTCTGCCGGAGGTTTTTTATATAGACGTATGACAGAAACAAAAGTGGAAGGTTTGTTTCTTTTTCGGAAACGGACATTGATTTTTAATTAGAATATGCTATATTTGTTACATTCAAAGGAGGAAGAGCGCGTATGAAAGAACGCATTTTAAAGGAATATTTTTCAATCCCGAATCTGATGGGATATTTTCGGATCTTGCTGATCCCGGTCTATCTGTTCCTCTATATCCGGGCAGAGACAACGGAAGAATATTATGTGGCGGCAGTTGTACTACTGATCTCCTTTCTGACAGATCTTTTTGACGGAAAGATCGCGAGAAGATTCAATATGGTGACAGAGTTTGGGAAAATACTGGATCCGGTAGCGGATAAACTGACGCAGGGAGCGATGGCGGTCAGCTTTTCTTACAAATATCCGGCGATGGGTATCCTGCTTCTCGTATTTTTAGGAAAAGAATGTCTGATGGGAATGCTTGGGCTTTATATGATGAAAAAAGATTACCGGATGGACGGGGCGCAGAAGCACGGAAAGGTCTGCACCGCAGTGCTGGATCTTGTGATGATCCTTATTCTGATCCTTCCGGGAATGTCGGTGATGGCAGTCAATCTTCTTGCAGGGATCGCGATCGCGGTCATGCTTGTCTCACTGGCGTTGTATCTTCGGATGTACTGGTGTGTATGGAATCGGATGAAAGCCGGAAAGTTAAAGAGAGAGACAGAGGATATCCCTGGCAGAGAAGCGGGGAAAAAGGAAAAAGAGAAGGAAAAGAAGAGAAACGAGGAGGAATCTAAGAAGAAAGGCAGGAGAAGTCGTATGTGGAAAATCGTACTGGCAGTTTTAATCATTCTTGTAATTGCTTTTGTTGTTCTGGTTCCTTATATAAAACAGCCTGAAATTACAGAAGAGACAAAGAAACAGTTTCATGTAGAAAAATTTTATGGAGAGCATCCATCCGGGGAGCGGGCGAAGATCCTGCCGAAAAACGGAGAGGCGCTGGAGGAGCGGATCCGTATGATCTCGCAGGCAAAAGAGGAGATCATTTTATCTTCCTATGCGATGAAGGCAGATATCAGTGGAAAGCAGGTGCTTGCCGCTCTTCTGGATGCCGCTGACCGGGGTGTGAAAATATCCATTGTGACAGACGGGGTTCCTTATGTGACCTCTATCTGGGGCAACCCATATTTCCTTGCACTGGCGGCGCAGGAAAATGTGGAGATCAAGATTTATAACCCGCTCCGTTTCTGGCAGCCGTGGAAACTGATGGGGCGGCTTCATGACAAATATCTTGTCATAGACCAGTCAATGTATATTCTCGGCGGAAGGAATACATATGATTTCTTCCTCGGAGACCAGCCGGGATATAAAAATTATGACTGGGATATGCTTGTCTGTGTTCCGGAGGACAGAAAGGACACTTCCCTGCAGCAGGTCAGAGCATATTTTGAATCTGTGTGGGAACTTTCAGACTGCAAGAAGTACGGGGAAAGCTTCATCTGGAAGTGGAATCCTTCTGTAAAGTCTGCGGAAGAAGAACTGCGCAGCCGTTATAAGGAACTTGCAGAAGAACATCCGGACTGGCTGACGGCAAAGGATTATACAGAGGAGACTGTCGAAGTGAAGAAAATGACATTGCTTTCCAATCCGATCCATGTTTACGCAAAGGAACCGGTCGTCTACTACGAGATGACAGAACTGATGAAGCAGGCTGACAGCAAAGTATTGTTCCACACACCTTACATTATCTGCAATGACTGGATGATGGAACAGCTTACAGAGGTATGTGAAGGAGAGAGAGAAGTCCGGATGATGACAAACTCTGTGGCGAACAACGGAAATCCGTTCGGCGCGATGGATTATCAGAGAAACCGTGGGAAAATCATTGATACCGGCGTGCAGATCATGGAGTATGATGGAGGTGTTTCTTATCATGGGAAATGCTTTACGATCGATGACCGTCTGACTGGAATCGGCTCCTTTAACTGGGATATGCGGAGCGCCTATCTTGATACAGAGCTGATGCTCGTGGCAGACAGTGAAGAACTGACAGCGCAGATGAATCAGGCGATGGCTGAATATGAGGAAAAGTCATTAAAGGTCGTGGACGAAAACAGCTATGATCTGAAAGAAGGGCAGGAGCCGGAAAAACTCAGCGACAAGAAAGCATTTCGGATCAAAGTCCTTGATCTGTTCGCATCCTGGGCGAGATTTTTAATGTGATTTTTTTCATCGGATCTCATCTTAATTATATCACAATTTTTCATGTGAATTAATTGACAATAACAGAGAAATTATGTATACTGGATAGGACATGGAAGAACAGAGCAATCGGGTTCCATGCAAATATTTATTGACCACCCACAGACTGTGGGGAAAGGCCATACGGACAGCCGGGTCAACTGCCGACAGGTGATATTATTACCGTTATTGATTGAGTTAGAAGCTCAATTTCTATAAGTTGGTTACTTTATAACCAGTGCGTGAATGCGTACATCAACTTGTGAAATGGTCAATAAGAGTAGTAAAAGTAAAGTATTTGCTATATAGACTCTAAGCTTTGTTATTCTATTAGAAATTGAAGGTATTTCAAAGTACCGGTTACAGTAAGAGAAGTACAGATGGAAATAGAATAAAATACAGATTAAAACGCAAGTAATGGACTGGATTCACATTATTTGCGTTTTTTTGTGATAGAAAAATCAGGAACGATTCCGGGGGAAGACAAATGGAAAATAAAATCAGACTGTATGGATTTAACAATCTTACAAAAGTATTAAGCTTTAATATTTACGACATCTGCTATGCGAAGACCGCGCGGGAGCAGAAAGATTACGTGGCATATATCGATGAGCAGTATAATTCGGAGAGGCTTACGAATATTCTTGTAAATCTGACGGACATGATCGGTGCGAAGATCTTAAATATTGCGAAGCAGGATTACGAGCCGCAGGGGGCTTCCGTGACGATTTTAATCTCAGAGGAGAGCAAACTGCCAAGCGGTGAGATCCAGCTGGCGCATTTAGATAAGAGTCATGTCACTGTCCATACTTATCCGGAATACCATCCGGAGAGCTGCCTTGCCACATTTCGGGTAGATATTGAAGTCGGAACATGTGGGGAGATCACTCCACTTTCGACATTGAATTATCTGATCCAGTCATTTGACTCTGATATTATTACGATGGACTATCGGATCCGGGGATTTACAAGAGATGTGGATGGGAAAAAATTGTTTATGGATCACAAGATCGCATCGATCCAGGAATATATCATGCCAGAGATTTTAAGAAGATACGATGCAATCGATATCAATGTCTATGAGGCCAATCTGTTCCACACGAAGATGATGGTAAAGGAATTGGATCTGCAGGATTATCTGTTTAAGACGGACGTCTATGAGCTGCCGCCGACCAGGAGGTTGGAGATCATCAACAGTCTGAGACGGGAAATGATTGAGATTTTCAGCGGCAGAAATATTTTTTAGAGATTCAGAAATATCCGGCCAGATAGCCGGAGCATGGAATCGGAGTGATCAAAACGAATCCATGATGGGAGGATAATAAATGGAAAAACTATCACAGACAAGAGCGCCGATTTATGAGGCGCTGGAAGAATTTAGAAAAAAAAGAGTTGTTCCGTTTGACGTGCCGGGACATAAGAGAGGAAGAGGAAACCCGGAGCTTGCAGAACTTTTGGGAGAAAAGTGTGTGGGGATGGATGTCAATTCCATGAAACCGTTAGACAATCTGTGCCATCCGGTCTCGGTGATCCGGGAGGCGGAGGAACTGGCGGCGGAGGCATTTGGAGCGGCACACGCATTTCTGATGGTCGGAGGGACAACCTCGGCGGTACAGAGTATGGTGCTCTCCACGGTAAAACGCGGGGAGAAGATCATCCTTCCGAGAAATGTGCACCGGAGTGTGATGGGGGCGATGGTGCTGTGCGGAGCAATTCCGGTGTATGTCAATCCGGAGTGTGATGACAGACTGGGAATTCCGCTGGGAATGAGCGTGAAAGCAGTTGAGAAGGCGATTTTGGAAAATCCGGACGCAAAAGCAGTGCTTGTCAACAACCCTACTTACTATGGGATCTGTTCGGATTTGAGAAGTATCGTAAAGCTTGCACATGCCCACGGGATGCTCTGTCTTGCCGATGAAGCACATGGCACACATTTTTATTTTGGGGAGAATCTTCCGGCATCTGCGATGGCATGCGGGGCAGATATGGCAGCGGTATCGATGCACAAATCCGGGGGAAGCCTGACACAGAGCTCCCTCCTTTTAACCGGTCCAGAGGTACATGAAGGATATGTCAGGCAGATCATCAATCTGACGCAGACAACAAGCGGTTCCTATTTATTGTTGTCCAGCCTCGACATTTCCAGAAGAAATCTGGCGCTTCGCGGGAAAGAAACGTTCGCGAAGGTGATCCGGATGGCAGAGTATGCGAGGGAGGAGATCAATCAGATCGGCGGCTACTATGCCTATGGAAAGGAGATCTGTAACGGCGACAGCATCTATGATTTTGATATAACAAAATTGTCAGTACATACAAGAGAGATCGGTCTCGCAGGGATTGAAGTCTATGATCTTCTGCGGGATGAGTATGATATTCAGATCGAGTTCGGGGATCTTGGAAATATTCTTGCGTATCTTTCCATCGGGGATCGCCCAAGAGATGTGGAACGGCTTGTCAGTGCGCTTTCGGAAGTGCGCAGAAGATTCGGCGGGCCAAGCGCGGGACTTCTCTCTCAGGAATATATTGAACCGCAGGTGATCGTTTCTCCGCAGACCGCATTTTATGCGGAGAAAGAATCGCTTCCATTAAAGGAAAGTGCAGGGAGAGTGTGCAGTGAATTTGTCATGTGCTATCCGCCGGGAATCCCGATCCTGGCTCCCGGAGAGAAGATTACAGAAGAGATTTTAAGATATATTATTTATGCGAAAGAAAAAGGATGTTCGATGACCGGACCGGAAGATCCGGATATTGAACGGCTGAATGTGCTGAAAGGAGTGTAGGGAAGATGGAGTTATGGTTTTCTGAGGTACAGACACCTCATGTAAAATTTTCTGTGAGAGTCGACAGACAGCTTTACAGTGGAAAAAGCGAATTTCAGCGGATCGATGTGTTTGAGTCGCCGGAGTTTGGACGTATGCTTGTGCTGGACGGCTATATTATGCTGACAGAGAAGGATGAATTTATTTACCATGAGATGATGACGCATATTCCGATGGCGGTGCATCCGTCCGTGAAAAATGTGCTTGTGATCGGCGCAGGAGACGGCGGGATCATCCGGGAACTGACAAAGTATCCGGAGATTGAGCATATCGATATGGTAGAGATCGATGAGCAGGTAGTGGAAGTGTGCAGGAAATATCTGCCGCAGACCGCCTGCCGGCTGGATGATCCGAGGGTAGAGATCCACTATGAAGACGGACTCCGGTTTGTGAGGAGCAGAGAAGAACAGTACGATCTGATCATCGTCGATTCTACAGATCCGTTTGGACCGGGGGAAGGGCTTTTTACAAGAGAGTTTTATGGAAATTGCAGCAAGGCGTTGAAAGAGGACGGGATTATGATCAACCAGCATGAAAGCCCGTTTTACGATGAGGATGCGATCTCCTGCCAGAGAATGCACAAACGGATTGTGGAATCTTTCCCGATCAGCAGGGTGTACCATGCGCACATTCCAACATACCCGTCCGGACACTGGCTGTTTGGGTTTGCATCCAAGAAATATCATCCGCTCAGAGACTTAAATGACATCGCATGGAACATGAGGGGAATCTCTTGCAGATATTATACGACGACACTTCATAAAGGGGCGTTTTATCTGCCATATTATGTAGAGGAGATGTTAGAAAATGTTGAGTAAAAATGTAGAAGTATTTATGGCGTGTGAAAAGGAAGCAGATGAGGCAAACATCGTGCTGTTCGGAGCTCCGTTTGATTCTACGACATCCTATCGTCCCGGCACAAGGTTCGGAAGCAGTGCGATCCGGAGAGAATCTTACGGGATAGAGTGCTACAGTCCATATCAGGACAAAGATCTGGAAGATACCAGCGTGATGGACTGTGGTGATCTGGAGCTTTGTTTTGGCAATACAAAAAAAGCGCTTGCGCAGATTGAGATACAGACAGAGGAAATCTTAGACTGTCAGGCAGTTCCGTTTATGCTCGGAGGGGAGCATCTTGTAACGCTCGGAGCATTCCGCGCAGTACAGAAGAAGTATCCGGATGTTCATATGATACATTTTGACGCGCATGCGGATCTGCGGGAAGAATATTTAGGAGAGCCGCTTTCACACGCTTCAGTGATCCGAAGATGCTGGGAACTTGTCGGAGACGGCAGAATCTACCAGTTTGGTATCCGATCCGGTGACCGGGAGGAATTTTACTGGGGCAAAGACCATGTGACAACGAGAAAGTTTGACTTTGAAGGTCTTGAGGAAGTGCTGGACAAATTGGAAGGAAAGCCGGTTTATTTCACGCTGGATCTGGACGTGCTGGATCCGTCTGTCTTCCCGGGAACCGGGACACCGGAGCCGGGCGGAGTTACCTTCGATGAACTGCGAAGAGCTGCGGAGAAGGTGTGCAGCCGGGCAAACGTTGTTGCCTGCGATGTGAATGAGTTAAGTCCGCATTATGATCCAAGCGGGATCTCAACAGCGGCGGCATGCAAGATTGTAAGAGAAATGCTGCTTGCGCTGAGCAAGTAGAAAATTCTCAGAAGCAATAAATGAAAAAATAAGAAAAAAGCAAAAGAAAAATAAAAGAGAACAAACAAGGAGGAATAAAAAATGGGTAAAGTGTTGATTGTAGGATGTGGAGGAGTTGCTTCTGTGGCAGTGCACAAATGCTGTCAGAACAGCGAGGTATTTGAGGAAATCTGTCTTGCGAGCAGAACAAAATCAAAATGCGATGCGCTGAAAGAGAAACTCGAAGGAACGACAAAGACAAAGATCACAACCGCCCAGGTAGATGCGGACAATGTAGAAGAACTGATTGCGCTGATCGAGAAGGAGAAACCGGATGTGGTATTAAACCTTGCACTTCCGTATCAGGATCTGACGATCATGGATGCATGCCTTGCCACAAAGACACATTATGTAGATACAGCCAACTACGAGCCGGAGGATACGGCAAAATTTGAATACAGCTGGCAGTGGGCATACAGAGAACGCTTTGAAAAGGCAGGGATCACGGCGCTTCTCGGAAGCGGATTTGACCCGGGTGTGACAAGTGTCTTCTCTGCATATGCATTAAAGCATGAATTTGATGAGATCAACTATATTGATATTTTAGACTGCAACGGCGGAGACCACGGGTATCCGTTCGCGACAAACTTTAACCCGGAGATCAATATCCGCGAAGTATCTGCAAAAGGTTCTTACTGGGAAGATGGAAAATGGGTAGAGACAGAGCCGATGGAGATTAAGAGAGTCTACAATTTCGACGGAGTCGGAGAGAAAGACATGTATCTGCTTCATCATGAGGAGATTGAAAGTCTTGCGTTAAATATTCCGGGAATTAAGCGGATCCGTTTCTTTATGACATTTGGACAGAGCTATCTGACACACTTAAAATGTCTGGAAAATGTGGGAATGACTTCGATCGAGCCGATCATGTATGAAGGAAAAGAAATCATCCCGTTACAGTTCTTAAAAGCAGTCCTTCCGGATCCGTCCTCACTTCGCCCGCGCACAAAAGGAAAGACAAATATCGGATGTATTTTCCAGGGAAAGAAAGACGGAAAAGAAAAGACTTACCAGTTATACAATATCTGTGACCATCAGGAATGTTATAAAGAAGTCGGATCGCAGGCAGTTGCATATACAACCGGAGTGCCGGCAATGATCGGGGCAATGATGATCATGACTGGAAAATGGAACAAGCCGGGTGTACATAACATTGAAGAGTTTGATCCGGATCCGTTCATGGATGCACTTAATACATGGGGACTTCCGTGGATCGAGTCACACAATCCGGTGCTGGTAGACTAATGGGCGGCACAGAGAAGAGAGCAGTCTCTACACCATACTTTGTTGTGGATGAGAAGAGGCTTCTCCACAATCTTGAGATTTTAAAGCGGGTGGCAGAAGAGAGCGGATGCAAGATTCTTCTGGCACAGAAAGCATTCTCCATGTTTTCTGTTTATCCGCTGCTTAAAACGTATCTTGCCGGGACCACGGCAAGTGGTCTGTATGAGGCAAGACTTGGGAAAGAAGAGTTTGGCGGGGAGACGCATGTGTTCTCCCCGGCTTACCGCGCGGAAGAATTTGAGGAATTACTGCAGTATGTAGATGATATCGTTTTTAACTCGCCTGCGCAGGTCAGAAAATATGGGATACGGGCGAAGGAAGCAGGAAAATCCATCGGACTGCGCGTCAACCCGGAGTACTCCACACAGGAAGGACATGCAATCTATGATCCATGTGCACCGGGCTCCCGGCTTGGAACGACACTGGAAGCATTTGACGAAGAACTTGTTCCGCTTCTGGACGGGATCCATATGCATACGCTCTGTGAGCAGAATTCAGATGATCTGGAGAAGACGGTGGATGCCCTGGAGGAAAAATTCGGCAAGTGGCTTCCACAGATGAAATGGCTGAATCTTGGAGGAGGACACCATATTACAAGGGAAGATTATGATATTGAACGACTGATCAGGGTTATTTGCCGCTTAAAAGAACGGTATCAACTGGAAATCTATCTGGAGCCGGGGGAGGCAGTTGTCCTGAATGCGGGAGATCTTGTTGCAAGTGTGATGGAAATCGTGCATAATAAGATGGAGATTGCCATACTGGATACATCGGCGGCATGTCACATGCCGGATGTGCTGGAGATGCCATACCGCCCGCCGGTACAGCATGCAGGCAATCCGGGAGAAAAGCAATATACTTACCGTTTTGCCGGTCCGACTTGTCTTGCAGGGGATGTGATCGGTGATTATTCTTTTGAAAAGCCGCTGACAGAAGGAAGTCTTGTCGTCTTTGAGGACATGGCGCTTTATACGATGGTAAAGACAAATACGTTCAATGGAATGGCGCTTCCGTCGATTGTTTTCCGAGATAAAGAAGGGAAAGAACATCTTGTGCGGTCATTTGGCTATGAGGATTTCAAAAACAGACTTTCGTAAGGTAAATTGTTTTGCTTAAAGGAAAATGAAAAGAAAGCCGGGAATGAGATGAAACGTTCAAAACAGATGTCAGAATCGATCGAACTTGGAATTTTGCTCGCGTTATCAGGCGGGTTCATGGATGCCTATTCTTATATTTACAGAGATCATGTATTTGCCAATGCACAGACGGGAAATATTCTGTTGCTTGGGATTCAGCTGGCAGAGAAGAACTGGACGGCAGCGTTGCATTATCTGTTTCCGATCAGTGCCTTTGTTGTTGGAATTGCACTGGCAGATATCATCCGCATGAAGACTGATGAGAAAAATTTTCATTGGCGTCAGATCTGTGTGCTGATAGAGGCATTTGTCCTTACAAGTGTTGCGTTTTTTCCGCAGAGCATGAACACCGTCGCAAACAGCCTGATCTCGTTTGCGTGCGGGATTCAGGTGGAGAGTTTCCGTAAGATTCACGGACAGGGAATCGCCACAACGATGTGTATCGGAAATTTAAGAAGTGCGACGCAGAACCTCTGCGAATATTGGAGTACGAAAGATCGGAAAGCAGTGCAGAAGGGAATGCTTTATTATGGAATTATTTTTTGCTTTGTGATGGGGGCCGTACTTGGAAATGCATGTATCAGATATCTGAATGGAAAAGCTATTCTCGTCAGTGTGGGGCTTCTTGCAGCAGCCTTCCTTTTGATGTTTGTCGACAAAGAGAAAGAGGAAAAAGAGACTGTGGCGAAGAGAAGAGCAGATGGCAGATAGAGAAGTATAGAAATTGCAGCAGAATGACATAGATAAGAGGAATAGATCATAAAAAAGATAGAAGTCAGAAAAAAGAATGCTCCGTGCAGGCAGATCCAGGGGATCGCCCGCCACGGAGCATTTTCATGAACAGAAAAATTATTGTCCGGACGGGACATGACGCTTGATCGCTTCAAAGCTTTCACTGCTGATCACATGTTCGATCCGGCATGCGTCTTCGGAAGCAGTTTCCTCTGATACACCTAATTTTATAAGCCAGTCAGTCAGAAATTCATGGCGCTCATAGATCATCTCCGCAATCTCACGTCCGGAATCTGTCAGGAAAATAAAACCAGCTTCGGATACAGTAATATGCTTCTTCGCACGAAGATTTTTCATGGCGACACTGACACTGGATTTCTTAAACCCAAGTTCGTTTGCAATATCGACCGACCGCACAACCGGAAGCTTTTTACTCAGGACAAGAATCGCTTCCAGATAATTTTCTGCGGACTCATTTCCGAAAGTTCTCAAAATCTTCGCCTCCCTTTCCCAATAAAATCTAGTTTTTGATTAAAAAATCACATGAAACTGACAGTAGTATAACATAGCAGTGGGAAAAATACAAACGGATACTTCCTTTTATTACTGGGAGTATGGCATCTTTCATGAAATGTATTTCCGTTTTACGATGAAAATGTGCCTACAATATTGACTTATACAAATAATAGTATTCGTATAGGAGTTTGATAAGTTTTGAAAAAAAGTAATTGACAACAAACAAACGTTAGTTTATACTAACTACATAAATGAAATCCATTATCATTTAACAAGGATTTGTATGAATTAAAAAAAGAAAGAGGATGGTAGTATGCCACTGACAATGGCAGCAGCAAATAGGGAAAATACGATCAGGAGAGTCGGGGGAAAAGAGGAAGTTCGCAGATTTCTGGAAAATCTTGGATTTGTGCCGGGCGGTATTGTGACAGTTATCTCAACAAATGCCGGAAATATGATCGTAGAGATGAAAGGTGCGAGAATCGCAATTGGAAAAGATATGGCAAATAAGATCATCGTTTCCTGAAAGAAGTTCAGTAAATCAGTAAAATATGCTTCGAAGGCCGGACGAAACAAAAACTGGCAGACAGAACATACAGAAAAATAGTTAAGAAGGGAAGGAGAAGTGGGGATATGAACACATTAAAGCAGGTCCCTTGCGGAAAAACGGTAAAAGTGAAAAGGCTGACCGGGGAAGGAGCGGTCAGAAGAAGGATCATGGATATGGGAATTACGAAAGGAGTGGAAGTGTTCGTGAGAAAGGCAGCGCCGCTCGGTGATCCGATTGAGGTTACAGTCAGAGGATATGAATTGTCACTGAGAAAAGCAGATGCAGAGATGATCGAGGTGGAATAGGAAACTGGGGTATACAGAAGCTGTACTGCTGATTATTTTTTTGACATATGGTTAGTTAAAACTAATCAAAGAAAGCTATGACAAACAAATGGAAGGAGAAAGAAGATGTCAATCAAAATAGCACTTGCAGGAAATCCGAACTGCGGGAAGACAACATTGTTCAATGCTCTGACAGGTTCCAATCAATTTGTCGGAAACTGGCCGGGAGTTACGGTGGAGAAAAAAGAAGGGAAGCTAAAAGGACACAAGGATGCTGTGATCATGGATTTGCCGGGGATCTATTCTTTGTCCCCATATACGTTGGAAGAAGTCGTGGCAAGAAACTATCTGATCGGAGAGCGTCCGGATGCAATTTTGAATATTGTAGACGGAACGAATATTGAGCGAAACCTCTATCTTTCCACACAGTTGATGGAACTGGGGATTCCGGTCGTGATGGCGGTCAATATGATCGATATTCTGGAAAAGAATGGTGACCGTATCCATATTCAGGAACTCAGCAGAAGGCTAGGGTGCGAGGTGATCGAGATCTCGGCATTGAAAGGAACCGGTATCAAGAAAGCGGCGGAGAAAGCTGTCGGGCTTGCACAGCAGAAAAAAGCGGCAGTGCCGGTACACAAGTTTTCAAAGGAAGCAGAAGTGATCATCGAAAAAGTGGAAAATAAGTTGACCGGGATCGTGGAAGAAGAACAGAAGCGTTTCTTTGCGATCAAGTTGTTAGAAAGAGATGACAAGATCGGATCACAGATGAAACGTGTTCCGGATGTCAGTGCAGAGATTGAAGAGATGGAGAAGGTGTTTGATGATGATACGGAGAGTGTGATCACAAATGAGCGGTATACGTATATTTCTTCTATCATCGGAGCCTGCGTGACAAAAGGTTCAAAGGAAAAGCTGACAACTTCCGACAGGATCGATCAGATCGTGACGAACAGATGGCTGGCACTTCCGATCTTTGCGGCAGTGATGTTCCTTGTATATTATGTATCTGTGACGACGGTCGGAACATGGGCGACAGACTGGGCGAATGACGGTGTGTTCGGAGAAGGATGGAGTTTCTTTGGGATCTCGGCTCCGGGAGTTCCGGTGCTCGTAGAAAGTGCGTTAAATGCAATTGGTTGTGCAGACTGGCTGCAGGCACTGATTTTGGATGGGATTGTTGCCGGTGTCGGGGCAGTGCTCGGATTCGTTCCGCAGATGCTTGTACTGTTTATCTTCCTTGCATTTCTGGAAGCATGCGGATATATGGCGAGAGTCGCATTTATCATGGACAGAATTTTCCGTAAGTTTGGCTTATCCGGAAAATCATTTATCCCGATGCTGATCGGAAGCGGATGTGGAGTTCCGGGAGTGATGGCATCCAGAACGATTGAAAATGACAGAGACCGGAAAATGACGATCATGACAACAACATTTGTCCCATGTGGGGCAAAACTTCCGATCATCGCGCTGATCGCAGGTGCACTCTTTGACGGAGCATGGTGGGTGGCACCGAGTGCTTATTTTGTGGGAATCGCAGCGATCATCTGCTCGGGAATGATTCTGAAAAAGACGAAGATGTTCGCAGGAGACCCTGCACCGTTTGTGATGGAGCTTCCGGCATATCATATGCCGACAGTCGAAAACGTGTTAAGAAGCATGTGGGAGCGAGGATCCTCTTTCATCAAAAAGGCAGGAACGATCATTTTATTATCGACGATCGTACTGTGGTTTTTGATGAACTTTGGATGGAGCAACGGTTCCTTCGGAATGCTGGAGGCAGAACAGCTTGACGGCAGTATTCTTGCCAGGATCGGAGGAGTCATTGCGCCGGTATTTGCACCACTTGGATGGGGAGACTGGAAAATGGCGGTTGCGGCAGTCACAGGTCTGATCGCAAAAGAAAATGTAGTGGGAACCTTTGGTATCTTATTTGGCTTTGCGGAAGTGGCAGAAGACGGAACAGAGATCTGGGGAGCGCTTGCAGGAAGCATGACAGCGGTTGCAGCATACTCTTTCTTAGTGTTCAACCTGCTCTGCGCACCTTGCTTTGCGGCGATGGGAGCAATCAAAAGAGAGATGAACAATGCGAAATGGTTCTGGTTTGCAATCGGTTATCAGACATTGCTTGCATATGTGGTTTCCCTCTGTGTTTACCAGATCGGAACATGGATCAGCACGGGAATGTTTGGAATCGCGACAGCAGTTGCATGCGCGCTTGTGATCGGATTTATCTATCTGCTTGTACGTCCATACAAAGAAAGTAAGACACTTCATGTCGGGATGAAAGCAATGGCAGGTGCAAAATAGAGACAAAGAAATAAAAAACATAGGAAAGGTAAGGGAAAACAGATATGGGAACAATTGTTACGGGAATCGTTGTTGTGGGATTGACAGGACTTGCGGTAAGAAGCATGATAAGAGATAAGAAAAACGGAAAATCACTTCACTGTGGAGGAGATTGTAAGCATTGTGGCGGACACTGCCATTAGATAGATAAAAGCAGAAAGGGAAGGAAAGATGAGCGTTGTAATCGTAGGAGGCCATGACCGGATGGTTTGTCAGTATAAAAAAATATGCAAAGGGTACAAGTGTAAAGCAAAAGTATTTACACAGATGTCTGCAAATCTAAGTGAACAGATTGGAACTCCGGATCTGCTGATCTTGTTTACGAACACCGTATCTCACAAGATGGTACGTTGTGCGGTCGCAGAAGCAGAAAAGTGCAGCGCAGATATCGTGCGGTGTCATACAAGCAGTAAGAGTGCACTGACGGAGATCCTTGAAAATGCATGTGCCCGGTAAGATGAGGGAAGAAAAAGGGACGTTGTAAAATGAAGAAGTTTGTTTTACAACGTCCCTTTTCCCATTCTTTAAGACAGTTGGACTGTCAGTATCCCGGACCGTTTTTACTGTACAATGTTTCCTCGAAAAGTTGTTTAACACATAACGATGATTTTTCTCGGAACAGCCTGGGCAGGAATGCTTCTTGTTGCATTTGTGTAGTAGACGATCAAAAGCCTTCCTTCCAGGGAACAGCGGAATGGCTGTCCATTTGACCCGACGATATCGGTGGCAGGGGAGAGATTAAGCTTTAAGCTATTATCACTGTTTGTGAGAGTTTCATTAAAATAATCTACGGTGATCGTTTCATTCGGCTGTTTCCTTCCGAGGATCACCGCGCGGTACTGTGGTGGATAGATCAGCGGAACGGGCGCCTGCGCATCGTAAAAAGCCGCGACCGTCATACCGCGCCGCAGGCGGACTTCGCTGATAACATAGGTATCACCAGATACGACTACTGTGACAATTCCATCCGATGTCTGTAAAGTGACAAGGGAACTGCAGCATTCATCGCCGAAAGGCCGGATACTTTGTACCGTTCCTTCCAGCGGAGCAAAAGAAAAGTTGGGCATAAAAGATTACTCCTGTTTTTCACCAGTATATGCAGAAGAATATTTTTCGGAACATTTCTGCTCCGGATCAGGCATCGGAGGTTCAAACGGATAGATAGCCTCGTAGGATTCCAGTTCTGCCGAGGACATGGGAGCAGACGGGATCAGCCCGGTACAGTCCCACGCGGAAGCTGCGGAGGAGAGATAATCGTAAGAGTCGATGATTTCACGGTTCGTAAGTGTCTGCTCGGAAACTGCTCCGCCTGCAGGCGGGATTTTTGCGGCTGGTGCGGCTGTACCGCCCTTGCCGGATTGGTTTTTGATCGGTTTCATAAAAATTTCCTTTCGCATTTGCAAGTGATATACTTTTGGTAACACTTATAGTATGAGCAGAAAGGAGAAAAATATGTTTTCAAATCCGTGGGCAGAATGCTATAATATCTCTGTCAAAGCTCTCGGGTGGATGGCAGAAACAAAAAGAAAAGTAGGAAAAAGAAATAGAGAATCAGAAAGCTGAAACAGAAAAGAGGATATATTATGAAGATTGCGATCGATACACATTCACACACAATTGCGAGCGGGCATGCTTACTGCACGATCCGCGAGATGGCAGCAGCTGCGTCAGAGAAAGGATTAAAAGGCCTTGCGATCACAGAGCATGCGCCGACAATGCCGGGAACCTGCCATGCGTTTTATTTTTCCAACCTGAAAGTACTTCCGCGGGAAATGTCAGGGGTGGAGATGTTCTTTGGTGTGGAATTAAATATTTTGGATTCAGACGGAAACATTGATCTTTCGGAGGCACTGTTAAAAGAGATGGACATTGTCATTGCAAGTTTACATCTGCCATGTTTTGCAAAGGGCGCTGAGAAAGAAGATTACACAAATGCCTATTTAAAAGTCATGGAGAATCCATATGTCAATATCATCGGGCATCCTGACGACGGGAGGATCCCGGTAGATTACGAGAAGATCGTGCAGGCTGCTGCAAAGTATGGAAAGATTCTGGAGGTAAATAACTCTTCCCTCACACCGGGTGGATTCCGCCAGAATGCACGGGAAAATCAGCATACGATCCTGGAATTCTGTAAGAAGTATCAAGTACCGGTGACACTTTCAAGCGATGCACATGTAGACAGTGATGTGGGAAATGTCAGATATTCTCTGGAAGTCGTAGAGGAATGTGGATTTCCGGAGGAACTGATCGTCAATACATCTGTGGAAAAGCTGAGAAAATATATAGGAAAATAGCCAGAAAACTGTGAAGCGTAGCCTGCTGTGACACGAAGCCGGGAGCGCTGCCGGATGAAAAAATCAGTGGACTTTACGAATTTACTGTGATAAAATAGAGGACAGATAAGAGTCTGACAAAGGAGAGAAAAGAATGAGTAAGCAGATAAGGACGGAAGCGACAGATTTATTGTTTGATGCAATTTTGAGTTTGAAAGATAAAGCTGAGTGTTACACTTTCTTTGAAGATATCTGTACGATCAATGAGTTAATGTCGTTGTCACAGCGGTTTGAGGTGGCCAAGATGCTTCGGGAACAGAAGACATATCTGGAGATTGCAGAGAAGACAGGAGCATCCACAGCGACGATCAGCCGTGTCAACCGGTCACTGAATTATGGAAATGACGGATATGATATGGTATTTGAGCGGATGGGAGAATAAAAATCAAAAAGAACGGGATCAGAGAAGCAAAAGCCTTGCAGGAGAGAATCTTACAATGGTTTTTGCTTCTTTTCTTTTAGAGAGATGCTGAAAAAATATTCAAAAAGAAAGTTTTCCTAAAAGAACGTTTTTCTGAGATAGATCATATCTTTTAACTGGACACCGCATTCATAGATCGCATGATCATAGTTTTCAAGAAAGAAATCTTTGACCGTATGGGAGCGGACAAATCCGCAGGCCTCATAAAATGGGATCGTAAGCGGGCTGTCCCCGGTTCCGACCTGAAGGACAGCGTATTGTTCCCGGTAGGTTTCTTCTATAAATTGGATCAGCATCCGGCCATAGCCTTTCCGGTGAAAATGCGGATCTGTTGCAATGTTTTTTAGTTCCAGAATTCCATCCCCCTCATCGGTAACGACGCAGACTCCTTTGATCCCGTTGTCATCCAGCACATACAGCGTACCACGCTCCAGATAACGGTCGATCATATCTTCCTGCTCATCTGCAAGCAACAGAAGCGGCAGATACTGTTTCTTGTTTGCAGTGACTTTTTTTATTTCTATCATCATAAAAGCTCCTTTATTCTACGGTTATTACCTGTGCGTGACTACATTTTTCGAGCAATAGATTTAGAACGTGCTCAGAGTAGCGCACAGTAAACAGACACGATTTATTTCGGTCTAACACATTGATATAATTGCCAAATTTCTTATGATACCAGTCAGAAGAACCGGTATTCCCCGGTGTGAGAAACGGAGGGAGATTCCCGGTTAGAATATAGGCAGCTTTTTCATAAGAAATTATTTTTTTCTGCGCGAGGTATCCGTAGCTTCCGTGACGAAAAACAGTATGTTCCTGAAAAATTACCCAGTAAGATTTGATGGTTCTATGACAGAAAAATGTCATTCCAGGAAACAAAAACAGCCATACAGAAGCTAAAAGAGGTGCGGCAACAGCAGGATCGGTTGAGCAGAGGGTAATACAGACAAATCCACCTGCCATAAATGAGGAAAACAGAAGAAAGGAAATCAGAAAAAATTTTTCAAGAGGAAAACTGTTT
>JAPFCT010000072.1 GCA_026169575.1 Faecalimonas sp. | reverse complement strand
GGTATGCTGGCAGAGGGAGTTCCGGCTCTGAAATGGCTGTCATACGGTCAGGTGTTCGGGTTTGACAATCCGATCGTGCTGAATCTCGGCTTATTAGTCATTACGTTCGGCCTGAATATCAAGATTACGATTGCAAGCATTCTTGGAGTTGTAATATCTATCATTATATATCGTTTATTATAACATCTTTACTTGTAGCACAAGAGTCTGAAGAACACATGAATCAAAATTGTACCATAAGAGAAATTATATCAGAGGAGCGTCCTTATGAGAAGTGCGAGCAGTATGGGGCAGAGCATCTGACCGATGTTGAACTGCTTGCCATCCTGCTCCGCACCGGGACAAAAGGACACAGTGTACTGGAACTTGCGAGGAAAATTCTGTATCCAGTTTACTGGCAGGACGGGATTTTAAATATCCACCACTGGACGATGGAGCAGCTCATGCAGATCAAAGGGATTGGAAAGATCAAGGCGATTCAGATCTTATGTCTGTCAGAACTTGCAAAGCGTCTGTCGAAGGCAGATGCCTATCAGGGGCTTGATTTCCATATGCCTGCTTCTATCGCTGAGTACTATATGGAGGATATGCGCCATCATACGCAGGAGCATATGAAGCTTTTGATGCTGAATACAAAAGCAAAGCTTCTCGGTGAGACAACGATCTCAAAAGGGACAGTCAACGCCTCTTTGCTGACCCCGCGAGAATTATTTATAGAGGCACTGCAGAAAAATGCTGTTTCTATCATATTGCTCCATAATCATCCAAGCGGAGATCCGACGCCGAGCAGGGAGGATCTTCTGATTACAAAGAGAATCAAAGAGGCTGGAAGTCTGATCGGAATTGAACTGTTAGACCATATCATTATTGGGAATAATTGTTATATCAGCTTCGCCGAACAACAACTTATTTAGAGAGGAATCGATGACGATTGTCCAGAAATATATATGGCCTTGATCTTGGCACCTACGAGATCAAAGTATATGACAAAAAGCAGAAAACAATCTGGCGGGAGAAGAATGCGATCGCCTTTATAGATGGAAAAGAGATTTTTGCTGTCGGCGAGGAAGCGTATGAGATGTATGGGAAGACACCGGAACAGATCCGCGTTGTATTTCCGATGAAGGAAGGTGTGATCGCTGGTATTACAGATATGCAGTATCTGCTGCAGAATCTGCTAAAGAAAGGGCACCAGTTTGCAAATGGTTCCGAATATGTGATCGCAGTTCCGACGGATGTGACAGAGCTGGAAAAGCGGGCATTCTGCGATCTTGTGCTTCATTCTACTGCAAAGGCGAAAGCGGTCCGGATCGTAGAACGGGGAATCGCAGATGCAGTCGGCGCAGGGCTCGATGTGGAGCGGGAGGCCGGCATCTTTTTGATCAATTTTGGCGCTTCAACAGTAGAGATGTCCATTCTCTCTTACGGAGGCATGGTGTTAAACCGGCTTCACAAGGCCGGGGGAAGTCATTTTGACCAGGAGATCGCAGCTCTTATCAAGAATCGTTATCAGTCTGTGATTTCCGGACAGACAGCAGAATTTCTCAGAAAAGAAGCAGGGCTGTTTCCAAACCGGCAGGAAGCAATCTACCGGATCCCCTGCAAGAAAATCGGGACAGGACTTCCAAAATACAGAGAAGTTCCCGGAACATTAGTAAAAACAGCGCTTCGGGAACCACTTTCAGAATGTGTACAGCAAATGCAGGTGCTGCTCGAGCGTACTCCTCCAGAAGTGCGGAGAGCGATCGAGAAAAGAGGAATCTATGTGACCGGCGGAATGGCAGAGCTTTCCGGGCTTGACAGATATCTGTCGCATGCGACCGGATGGAAGGTAACGATCGTACCGCAGCCTGCTGTCTGCGCAGTAAGAGGGCTTGAGAAAATCATACAGAATAAAAATCTCCAT
Organism: Faecalimonas sp.; assembly: GCA_026169575.1. The sequence continues at coordinate 1,539 of JAPFCT010000072.1, read as the reverse complement.
AAACTGACCCGTGAGATGTCAGTGGAAAATGACAGGTGGATAAGATGAGAAAGAAAAAACAAAATACTCTGGCAAGTAAATATTGGTTTTTGATCCTTGTGGCGGTATGTCTGCTTTTTATGGGACTTTCTTTGATCTCCGACAAAGTCAACGGACCTTTGCGGACGATCGCTAACTATACAGTTGTTCCAATGCAGAAAGGAATCAATCAGATCGGGATGTTCCTGACAGATATTACGGATAATTTTGAGACGCTTCAGATTACGCGAAAGGAAAAGGAAGTGCTTCAGGAAAAAGTAGATGAACTGACACTGGAGAATAAGATGCTCCAGCAGGAAAAATATGAGCTGGAACGTCTGCAGGAATTATATAAACTGGATTCTAACTATGCGGACTATGAGAAGGTTGGCGCACATGTGATCGGCAAAGATCCAGGGAACTGGTTCAGCACATTTACAATAGACAAAGGAAGCGATGACGGACTTGCCGTAGATATGAATGTGATCGCAGGCTCAGGGCTTGTCGGGATCATTACAGAAGTGGGACCCGGCTGGTCGAGAGTCCGCTCCATCATCGATGACTCCAGCAATATCAGTGCAATGACATTGTCAACACTGGACACCTGCATCGTGAAAGGTGATCTGAAACTGATGAATGATGGAAAGATCAAGTTTGAACAGTTGGAAAACAATGAGAATGAGATCGCAGTCGGAGAAGAGATCGTCACTTCCCATATCAGTGATAAATATCTGCAGGGAATCACGATCGGCGTTGTCAGCGATATCAAAGTGGATCCGAATAAGCTGACGCGCTCAGGTTACCTGACGCCGGTTGTGGACTTTAAGCATCTTCACGAAGTGCTTGTCATTACCACGCAGAAGGAAGATGTCGAACAGGCAGAGAATGCTGAGAAAGCAAAGTAAGGAGTGGATAACTGATGAAACGAAAATTAATAACCGGATGCCTGGTCTTTTTTTGCTTTTTGCTTCAGACAACGATCTTTCAGACGCTTTCCCTTGCTTCGATCTCACCAAATCTGATGATTATCCTGACATCTTCTTTCGGCTTTATGAGAGGAAAAAAGTCAGGGATGTTCACCGGGTTTTTCTGTGGGCTGCTGATTGATATTTTCTCCGGTGACCTGATCGGATTTTATGCATTGATCTATATGGCTATCGGTTATCTGAATGGTTTTTTCAGACGGCTGTTCTATGCGGAAGATATCAAACTTCCACTTGTACTGATCGCAGGAAGTGAGTTTTTCTATGGACTGCTGATCTACTTTTTGATGTTTCTGCTCCGCAGCCGGTTTGATTTTCCGTATTATCTTGGGAATATCATCCTGCCGGAGCTTGTCTATACGATACTTGTGACATTAATACTGTATCCCGTCATTCTGATCCTGAATCGGCGATTGGAAACAGAAGAAAAAAGGAGTGCTGGAAAATTTGTTTAATCGTATAAAAGAATGGATCATGGAAATTATGAAATCCCGTCTGTTCGTAACGGTGATTGCCTTTTGTGTTCTGTTTGCAATCC
>JAPFCT010000188.1 GCA_026169575.1 Faecalimonas sp. | reverse complement strand
GCTTAGAAAGCTCATGGAAGAGCGGAATATGGATGCCTATATCATCCCATCTGCCGACAATCATCAAAGCGAATATGTAGGGGAACATTTTAAAGCAAGAGCGTTTATCTCAGGATTTACCGGATCTGCGGGAACTGTGATCGTGACAAAAGATGATGCAGGTCTCTGGACAGACGGCCGCTATTTCATTCAGGCTGAGAAACAACTGGAAGGAAGCGGGATCCGTCTTTTCCGCATGGCAGAACCTGACGTTCCTACAAAGGAAGAATATCTTGCCTCTGTCCTTCCTGAGCACGGTGTGCTTGGTTTTGACGGAAAAGTAATCGGAGCTGCTGAAGGTCAGAATTATGAAAAAGTATTGAAGGAGAAAGAAATCTCCATATCCTACGAGGAGGATCTGATCTCCTACATCTGGCAGGACCGCCCGGCGCTTTCTGATGCTCCGGCATTTTTACTGGATCTGCAATACGCAGGTGAAAGCACTGCATCGAAATTAGAGCGTCTCCGTGAAAAAATGAAAGAATCCAATGCCACACTGCACATTCTTTCTTCCCTGGACGATATCGCATGGCTGCTCAACATCCGCGGCGGAGATATCATGTATACGCCGCTCGTACTTAGCTACGCTGTGATCACGATGGAGGAAGTACATTTATTTATCAACGAATCAAAATTAAATCAGGAAATCTTAGACAGCTTTGAGGGGCTCTCTGTTATTTTACATCCTTATGAGGAGATTTACGCTTTTGTTAAGACACTGGATGCAGATTCCCATGTTCTTTTAGATCCTTCCCGGATCAACTATGCAATCTACAAAAATCTTCCTGCCAAAATGGAAAAAGTAGAAGCTCCAAACCCAACGACTGCGTTCAAGGCGATCAAAAATGAAACGGAACTGAAAAATGTCCGGATCAGTCATATCAAAGACGGTGTCGCTTTCACAAAATTTATGTACTGGCTGAAGAAAAATGTCGGAAAGATGCCGATCACAGAGCGCAGCGCCTCTGATAAACTGGAAGAGTTCCGCAGTCAGCAGGAGGGATTTATCAGTCCAAGCTTCTCTCCGATCGTCGCATACAAAGAGCATGCTGCCATGATGCATTACAGCGCGACTCCGGAATCTGACTACGAATTAAAACCAGAACATTTTCTTCTTGCAGATACCGGCGGAAACTACTACGAAGGCACGACTGATCTGACCCGCACGGTTGTACTTGGACCGGTCAGCGATGAACTGAAAAAGCATTTTACCGCAGTAGCGCGCGGTATGATGAATCTGGCAAGAGCAAGATTTCTCTACGGATGCCGCGGAGTCAACCTTGACATTCTGGCAAGAGAGCCAATGTGGTCGCTTGATATCGATTACAAATGCGGAACCGGACATGGCGTCGGCTATCTTCTGAATATCCACGAAGGCCCTGCTTCCTTCCACTGGCAGTTATATCCTTCAAGACTGCTTCCTGCAGTACTGGAAGAAGGTATGGTCATTACCGATGAGCCTGGTATCTACATCGAGGACTCTCATGGAATCCGGCTGGAGAACGAACTCGTTGTGCGCAAAGGTAACAAAAACGAATTCGGTCAGTTCATGGGACTGGAGAATGTAACCGTTGTCCCGATCGACCTGGATGCGATCATCCCAGAAGATCTGAACAAGGATGAGCGTGATTACCTCAACAGCTATCATAAGTTTGTATACGAGACACTTTCTCCTTATATGACAGAAGAAGAAAACGAATGGCTCAAAGAATATACACGTGAGATCTGATTAAAATAAAAGGTATCGAAGATCCCGGCACAGCGAAAGCTGCCGCCGTATCTTCGATACCTTTCTTTGATTTCTCCCGCATCCCTGCGCATCTCATATTTTCTGTTTTTCATTCAGAAAATACCTGTCACAAAGTTTTCGAAACACCCATCGTACATCCTTTCTTTTCACTTCCTTCTGCGCCACCACCGGATATTGCTGAAGAACCTCTCCATTTAATATGTATCTGACTGTTCCCAGCCTCTCATATTTTTCAATCGGCGCCTCCACCTCTTTTTTCAGTTCTACTACAGTCTCCACCGTTTCATTCTGGTGTAAAAGCACTTCCACCGGACTGCCTTTCAGCTTTTCAACTGCAACCGGAACTTTTGCCTCTGCAAAGAGCTCTTCATTTTCAGGGATCCCCTCTTTCACAGTCATATCGCGGATCTTTTCTTTCCCCGAAAATGCTTCCTTCAGTTCATAATTTTCCATCCCATACGTCATCAGCTTTTTTGTATCTGCCCATTTATATCCTTTGTTATTCGGCCACCCGCAGCCAAGCAGTGCAACTACAAAGGTTCTCCCCTCACTCTCAAGCGCGCCCACATAACAGTAGCCTGCTTTCCCCGTGAATCCGGTTTTCCCCGACAATGCCCCGTCCATCATTGCCAGAAATGCATTGTGATTGTTGCAGGAAAAAGAACGCCTGCAGTCCACATCCATAAAATGATAAGTTTCTTTCCGGGTGATCGAAAGAAAGGTTTCTTTCTGGGGAGATTTTAAAATACAGTAACTCATGATCTTCGCCAGATCTTCTGCCGTAGTGGAATGCTCTCCTTTTTCGTCCGATGCATCCAGTCCATTTGGTGTAATAAAATAAGTATTTCCACAGCCGATCTCTTTCGCTTTCTCATTCATTTTATCCGCAAATGCCTGCACACTCCCTCCGATATGCTCTGCGATCGCCACTGCACTGTCGTTGTGCGATTCCAGCATCAGAGAATAGAGAAGGTCACGCAAATAAAACTTCTCATCCATCTGCATCCCCAGATGGACTTTCGGCTGCCTTGCGGCGTACTCTGACACATTCACAACATCGGTAAGATTCCCCTCCTCCAATGCCAGAATACATGTCATGATCTTTGTAGTACTTGCCATCGGCTTTTTTTCTGAACCGTTCTTTTCAAATAAAACACGCCCATTGTCCGCGTCCATCAAGACCGCTGACTGGGCGTATAACTGTTCCACTTCTTCTTTTGCACTGACAGGACAAGTGATCAAAAGGAAACCTGCCAAAATTCCGATCCATATGTTCTTCATAAGCATACACCTGTTGTTCTGTTACTTCATTGTATGACCAGACTTCCCCGATTATGTATGCCTGTATCCCTCCCGGTCATACATCCAGACGGTCTTTGATCTCCCGCTCCGCCTCTTCTTTAAAATCCTCCAGCTGCTCCGGCGCAATGCCTGGAAGTTCTTCCACCGACTGTACTCCGAACCGCCGCAGGAATTCTTCCGTCGTCCCAAACAGCAGTGGTTTCCCCGGTGCGTCCAGCCTTCCCACCTCGCAGATCAGATCATACTCCACAAGTTTGTTTACTGCATGATCGGTCTTCACCCCGCGGATCTTTTCAATCTCGATCTTTGTGACCGGCTGTCTGTACGCAACGATCGCCAGTGTTTCCAGAAGCACATCCGTCAGCACATGCTTCTTTGGCTGCTTTGCAACCTGGATAAGATAATCATACAGCTCCGGCTTTGTACAGAGCTGATAGGAATCTTCCAGTTCAATCAGCTGGATGCCTCTCTCCTTTTTCTGATATTGCTTTTTCAGTTCTTCCAGAAGCCCTTTTGTCTCTGCCTCCTGCCTTCCGATCGCAGACGCCAGTTTGGAAAGACTCACAGACTCTCCCATTGTAAAAAGGATTGCTTCCACAGCCCCCAGCAGTTCTTTCTCTGTCTTTTTCTCCATGTCCTCTGTTCCTTTCTCCTATGATTCTGATACCGTTTTTCCTTCCTTTTTATCACAGCTTTTTATAGCTTCTACATCATGGAAGTGATCATGATCTCTGCAAATGTACTCTCCTGCCGGATCTGGATCTTGCCGACTTTCATCAGTTCCAGTACTGCAAGAAATGTTACGATCACGTGCAGCTTGCTGTGTTGTCTTGTAAGAAGCTGCCGAAAGCTGAAATATCCGTTCAGCATCGCATATTCTTCCACATAGGACATCTTATCTGCAAGCGTTATCTCTTCTTTCTCGATCGTGCCAAATTTACTTCGCACCGGATCCATTTTGTCTGCTTTTTTCTGCATGACCTCCTGAAAGATCTGATTCAGCCTGCGAAGATCCAGATCGCCGAGAAGAAGATCCAGGTCAACCGGTTCTGTGTATTCTCTTACTTCCTGCGGAATCGTCGGTTCTTTGTACAGAACTCTGTCAGAATCCATTTCCCGGTCTCTGAGTTCATAGGACATGTACTTATATAACTTATATTGCAGAAGCTGTTCCACCAGTTCCTGCCTCGGATCTTCCTCCTCTCCTTCTTCATTGGCCTCTTTAGGGAGGAGCATCTTTGATTTAATATCCAAAAGTGTTGCCGCCATCAGAAGGAACTCACTCATAATGTCCAGATCCTCCCGCTCCATCTCACGGATATACTCCATATATTGCCTCGTGATCTCCACGATCGGAATGTCATAAATATCTATCTTATTCTTATCGATCAAATGCAGAAGCAGATCGAGCGGTCCCTCAAACACCTGAAGTTTCACTGGTATTCCCATTATCGTCTTCCTTTCATATGCAGTACGACGACCTCCGGTGTATTAAACAGCCGGATTGGGATCGTATGTTCCCCGATTCCCCTGCTGACAACCGTCGTCGTCTGTCCTTCCCTGTAGATCCCCCCGCTGTATTTAGGGAAAATCTTAAGCTGAGGCGTGATCACCGCTCCGAAAAACGGAATCCGCACCAGTCCCCCATGAAAATGTCCGGCAACAACAAGATCTGCTTTCCATTCTCTGTATGCAGGAACATGGGCCGGATTGTGCGCGATCAGGATCTGATAACTTGCCCTGCTCGCTCTCCCGATCCGCTGCTCAATCTCTGCAACCGTAACTTTGTGATATCTTCTTCTCGCATACCCCTCATACGGGATCTCCAGTCCGGAAACTGTAAACAGATCTCCATTCCATTCCCGGACAACAGAACGGTTCTCGAGAAAGATCACCTGCTCCTCGCACAGCGCTTTCTTGTACCGCTCATAAATCCGCCCGTACTCTTCCGGTTTTTCCTTCATGCGCTGTTCATGATTTCCATTCGCATAAAATACCGGACAAATATTTGCCAGAGATTTTACAAATTCCAGAGCCGGCTGCGGGGATACTCCTTTTTTGCCGACAAGCATGTCGCCTGCGATCAGGATCGCTGCCGGACGCTGTTTTGCGATCGCAGACAAAAGACGCTTATTATGCCTTCCATACACCTTGTTATGAAGATCACTGAGCAGAATAAACTTTGTCTCCTCCCCGGTCAGCTTCGGCGATTCCACCGTAT
>JAPFCT010000430.1 GCA_026169575.1 Faecalimonas sp. | reverse complement strand
GTCGTATGCTGCCATGAAAATTCCTTTCCCACAGGTTTCCGATGGATTCCTCCTCTCGCTGCCAGATATTCCATCGGTGTTTTTATCTTTTCCTTATGAAACTTCTTTGCAATGTCCACAGAAGTATATCCCTCTAACGTCAATCGGAAAATTTCCCGGATTACTTCCGCCTCTTCTTCTACAATCTCCACCTGATTCTTATCCTCTGCTTTCTTGCGATAGCCGAACGGACAGTTTGCACTGCAATAGATCCCCCGCTCTTTTTTAGAATACAGGGAAGAAATTACTTTTCCTGATAAATCCTTTGAATAGAGATCGTTGAGCAGCGTTTGAAATGCCAGATTCATCCCGATTGTTTGATTCTGAACCGCTTCACTGTCATAATGATCATTTACAGAAATAAAACGGATCCCTAAAAACGGAAAAAGCTGCCCGATATAGAAACCCGTTTCCACATAATCTCTGGAAAAACGCGAAAAATCCTTTACAAGGATACAGTTTATCTTTTTCTGGCGGACACGTTCCAGTAATTCCTGCACAGCTGGTCTGTTCATGTTAGTGCCACTATAACCATCATCTACAAACTCAAAAATTTCATACCCATCCGGGCATCCCGTAATACATGCCTGCGGCGGGCAGACTCCGTCTGATAAGGTATACCCATTCGGGTATCCCGTAATACATGCTTCCCTGCTAAAATTTCGCTCGATATATTCTTTTAGCAACAACCGTTGACAAGAAATACTGTTACTTTCCCGGGCATTCTCATCGTCTTCCTTAGACACTCGCAGATACATTGCGATCTTCAGCCTGTTTTGCATCCCTTGTCCCTCCTGAGACGTTTACAAATTTTTCAGAGTTTTTTCTTTCATTCTCCTTTATGTCCTTCGGGTGAGAAATATCTCACACTTACTGTTCGCTCCATATATCCTTCCATCTCCAGAAGATCTCTATCCGTTTTCCGGGATACACATAGATTTTCTCTATCAGGTTTTGTACCAGTTCCGCATTCAGCCCGGCGCCACTTGGCTCTTTTAAAATCGTGCGGAGATCCTGATTCTGTCTGCCTGACAGTCTGTCAACCGAAGCATATTTCAGATGTAAATTCTGCAAACTACACTGATTCTGTTCCTTTTTTTCTTCCAGCTTCTTTTTGCTTTCCAGAAATTGCTTCTGTGAAATGCTCCCGTTTCGATATTCCAGGTAATAAAAACTGATCTTCCGATCGATATGTTCCGTCGATTTTTGCAGCTCTTTTTGTGCTTTCTCTATCTGTTTTTTCCGTGTTTCTCCGGTCTCTTTCTGAAAATCTGTCAACGCTTTGATTTGCATGCCGCTGAGAAGAAACTCTTTTTTTAACAGATGTAGCAGTACCTTCTGAAGCTGAAGCATTGTGACAGATTCATTTTCACACTTTTCTTCATCAATCCGTTTTCTGTTCGGACATCCATAAGAGACGAAGGTTCTCTTTTGGTTACTTGAATCCTCCCTTTTAGTCACCATTCGGCTAAATTTATGTCCACACACACCGCAATATAAAATCTCCCGAAACAGATCTTCTGTCAAATCCTGACGAAGTACTCTGTGTTTTTGAATCTTCCTGTTTTCTTTCAGCCTTTCCTGCACACGGCAAAAGATCTCTTCCGAAACGAGAGGCTCATGGGCAGCATTGCCCAGCAGACACCGGACAGATTCTCTTCCCCACTGTCTCAAGTTCTGTCCGTCCTGCTGATAAACAGTTTTATATATTCTGTAATCGCCCGGCCGGTGAACTTTCTTCCCATACAGCCACCTTACGATAGAAACAATGGTCTCCCCGGAAGCAAAACGCGAAAAAATCTCCCGGACGATCTCGCTGGTCACAGCTTCCCTCACCAGCATGCGCTTTCCTTCGGTCTTTTGGATTTGAAATCCATACGGAGGAATCCTTCCCAGATATTCTCCCTGCTGCATCTTGATCCACTTACTGGCTGTGATTTTTTTTGAAACATCTCTTGCATACAGTTCGTTGGCTATATTTTTCAGATGCACGGAAAGCGCCTCGCTGTAGTCCACCTGTTTTTCACTGTCATACTGATCGGTAATGGAAATGAACCGGACACCCAGAAACGGAAAAATCTTCTCCACAAAATTTCCCATCTCAATATAATTTCTTCCGAATCTCGAGAAATCTTTTACGATCACGCAGTTGATCTTTCCCTCTCTCACATCCTGCATCAGCCGCTCAAAATCACTCCTCCAAAAATTCGTTCCCGTAGCCCCCAGATCCGAATAGCAGTCATACAGTAAAATCTCCTTATGAGACTCTAAAAATGTCTTTCCCATCTCAATCTGTGTTTCAATAGACGCTTCTTTCCCATCCTGATGATCCACAGACAGTCTGGCATAGATACCCGCCACATAAACTTTCTCTGGTTTCGGTTCCGAAAATCTCTGCAGTCTGCTTTTGCGTTTTGATGTTCTTGCCATTTAGATCTCCTCCTCAGTGCAGAACGACCGTTGTTCCCATTTTCCCGGCTACGAAAGCAG
>JAPFCT010000200.1 GCA_026169575.1 Faecalimonas sp. | reverse complement strand
GACGATATGCTTGAAAAAGTGCCTAAAATTAAGGATTTCTACGTAGTTCGTCTTTGTAGAAACACACAAGTCTCCACATGCACCGTATTCGGGAACTGGTCAACCACCTGCACTTTCTTCAGCTCGTACCCTTCCCCGCACAGATATTTCAGATCTCTTGCCAGTGTAGCGGAATCGCAGCTGACGTAGACAATCTTATCCGGCTGCATTTTTACCATTGTCTCAAGCAATGCTTCCTCGCACCCTTTTCTCGGCGGATCGACAACGATCACATCGGCGTGTGCCTGCTGCCCCGGATGTTCTTTCGCATAAGCTTCATAATACTTTGGAAGGATTTCTTCTGCTTTTCCGACAAAAAATTCTGCATTTGTCATGCCATTCAGTTCTGCGTTCTGTTTCGCATCCTCAATTGCCTGCGGGACAATCTCAACTCCGTACACCTGCTTTGCCTGCTGCGCCAGGAAAAGGGAGATCGTTCCGATTCCACAGTACAGATCCCACACCGTCTCTTCTCCGGTCAGCCCCGCATATTCTAACGCATATTTGTAAAGCTTTTCCGTCTGCACCGGGTTCACCTGATAAAATGACAATGGAGAAATCTGATATTTTACGTTTCCAATATAGTCGGTAATGTAGCCGTCTCCCCAGAGCACTTCGATCTCTTTTCCCATGATGACATTCGTATTCTCTTTGTTCTTACTGAAAGTTATACTCCTCATACCCTCTATCTGCGATAACTTATCCACAAATTTGTCCGCACATGGCAGGTTATCCCCATTGATCACAAAGCAGACCATGATCTCTTTCGTTGTAAACCCATAGCGGATCAGAATGTGACGCACCAGCCCGCTGCAATCCTGCTCGTTGTATGCAGGGATATGGTTCTCATTCATGATCGAAAGAATCTCCTCTAAAATCTGCCGATTCTGGGAAACCCCGAGCGCACAGTCTGTATTCGGGATGATCTGGTGTGTCCTTCCCGCATAAAATCCGGCAACTGCCTTCCCATCCTTGTCAGTTCCCACCGGGAACTGTGCCTTATTCCGGTAATGAAACGGCTCGTCCATCCCGCACACCGGCTGCGTGATCTTTTCTAATAATTCCGGCGCAAATCCTCCGATCCGTTCCAGATTTCCGATGACTTTTTTCTGCTTGAACCGCAGCTGTTCCCGATAATCCATCTCCTGGATCTGACACCCCCCGCACTGCTTTGCAACCGGGCATTTTGCTTCCACACGATTTTTTGAAGGTTCGATGACACGGAGCAACTTCGCATACCCATAGTTCTTTTTCGCCTTCATCACTTTCGCTTCCACAAGATCTCCCATCACCGTATCCTTGATAAACAGTGTATATCCATCTGCTTTTCCGATTCCCTCTCCGTTGATCCCGATATCTTCGATCTTCACGACCGCTGTATCATTTTTCTTCATGCTCTTCCTCCTGCCATAAAATTGTATCCGTTTCTAATTTCCTATGTAACAAAGAAAGCGGGTGCGGCAAAAATAATTTCTTATACATGGTATAGCTCATCTCTGATTTGATGCAATCTATATCTTGTTGAAATTCTCTGTTTTGCAGCACCCTTTTTCATGTCTCTGTTTTTATTCCTAAATACTTGTCTTTCTTAAATTGCTCTCAAACAGTCTGTTGTATCCAAGCCAGTCTGTCGTATCTTTTTCTTTGAAAATCTCTGTCAATGTCTGTAATTTGGCGTCTGTGCTGTCCGCAAAATTCAGCGCCAGCGCTTCTGCGAGCGCCGGTTTCTTTGGAGAACCATATTCCAACTCTCCGTGATGTGCGATAATGCAGTGCTTCAGCTCACTTGCCAGCTTCTCCGGAAATCCCGGAATCGATCGGATCGCATCGTTTGCCATCTCTACGCCGATAATGATGTGCCCGAGCAGCTGTCCGTCATCGGTATAATCGTTTTCCGGAAATGCGGAGAGTTCTTTTGTCTTCCCGATATCGTGGTACATTGCCGCCGCATACAGAAGATCTTTGTTCAGGATCGGGTAAGCCCCCACATAGTATTCACACATTTTCACAATGCTGAGTGTATGCTCCAGCAGTCCTCCGGAAAATCCATGATGAACGCTTTTTGCAGCAGAGTGTGCCTGGAACCGTTTGATAAATGCCGCATCGTCTTTGAAATAATATTCCACTGCTTTTCGCAGATATTCATTGTCGATCTGGGCAACGTATTTCATCAGTTCCTGATACATCCCCTCGACGCTCTTCTCGCTTGTCGGCATATAATCTGCCGCTACATACTCGTCTTCAAATGCCTTGCGGATCTGCTTGATATTCAGCTGAAGATTGCCATTGTAACAGATGACGTCTCCGAATACTTCGATAAAATCCATCTCATCATAGTCCGCGATTCCGTTAGAATTTGGATCCCATACTTTTCCATCCAAAGTTCCTGTCTTATCCTGCAAGATCAGATTGTCGTATGCCTTTCCGTTTCGTGTCTCCGCAGAACGTTTTCCTTTGCACAGGTAAATGCAGCGAATGGTCTCTCCCTCATGTAATGTATTAATATATCTCATTTCTATCCTCTTTCTATTTTAATGTAATGTCTCATTTTGATTTTTTATTTCTTCTCTGCTCCTCCGATCACAACCGTATAGCTGATATCCACATATCCTTCGGAGCCGAGTCTTTTTGCTGACAATTTCACTTCATCGCCCGGCTGAACGGTCAGAAGTTTGTTGTGCAGCGCTTTCACAGTCACCACCGGATCGCCGTCCACCGCCGTGATAATATCTCCACACTGGACTCCGGCAGCCATGCCCGGGGAATCTGCCTCGATCTCCTTGACATAGATCCCTTTCGGAAGCTTCTGCGCCTCCGCGATCTCGTCTGTCACATTTGTTCCGACAATCCCGACATACGAAACACTGTTGCCATTTAACATTCGCTCCAGTTCTTCTTTCACATCAGAAACTGCGAGAACACGCAGTGTACTGCTTTCTCCCATCGTCTGATCGGCAGCAAATGTAAATCCGATAACTTCCCCATCGGTGTTAAATAATACGCCGCTCCCATGTGCGGAGGCAGGTATGTCTGTATCCAGCAGACGGTATGTCCGGTCTGCCACACTGACTGTATTTTTATTGGAACTGATAATGCCATATCCCATCCCCTTGGAATAGCCAAACGGACTTCCCAGTGCAATGACCACATCGCCTTTGTAAGTCATATTCGAGTTGCCAAGGACAGCTTCCTGGATCTGACTCTTTGTACTGTCACTGATATGATTCCGGTCAACCGCAAGCACGGCAAGCCCCAGCACCTCATCCTTCTGTCTGACCGCGGCATCGCAGGATGCTCCATCTCCGAAGGTCACCTGGATCTTCTCCGCATCCCTGATAGCGCTGCTCATCGTCAGGATCAGATACTCCCTGCTGTTGGATGGCATGATCACGCCGCATGCACCGGTTCCTTCTTTTTGCTCCTCCTCTGTCCAGTTATCATCTCCTCCGACAGAAGTCACTGAGACGATGCTCTTGTTCGCCCCCGCAGCCACCTGATACAGCGCACGTTCCAGTTCTTTAAAATTTTCAATGGTAAGCTCCGGCTCTTTGACTTCCTCCTCTGCCTTTGCTTCCTGTGGATGTTCTTCAGGTTCTTCGTCCTTGGGAATCGTAATCTCCTCTTCCGCATTCATCTGTTCATCAAACCATGGCTGGAACACACAAAAACTAATACTGGCAAACGCACCGAATAGAATTCCTGCCATCGCCAGCCCGACTGCTTTCTGCATGAGCTTTTTTCGATTCAGAGGTTTCTCCTTGATCACCTCTTGCAAAAAAGAAAATTTTTCTGGTCCTTCCTTGTTCTCCATAGACATGACGTATCTCCTTTTTCATCCTCTTTACAGTATACCCTAACATTTGTCAATGTTCAATAAGTATAGAATATTTCTGCTTTCCTTTATTACAAATATAAGGTAGAATGGAAACAGGTGAATGATTATGAATAAAAAGACTTTAAAAAAACTAGAATACAACAAAATAACAGAATTACTTGCAGAGCAGGCTTCTTCCCCGGGTGGAAAAGTGCTGTGCAGCCATCTGACTCCGATGATCTCCCTCGCCGAAATCACAACCGCGCAGGAACAGACCGCGGCGGCTTTTACAAGAATTGTAAAAAAAGGACGTCTTTCTTTCAGCGGTGTCTACACTGTGGAAGATTCTCTGATGCGCCTGGAGATCGGCGGAGCGCTCGGCTGTAATGAACTGCTCCGCATCTGTAAATTACTGGAAGTGACAAACCGCGCCAAAGCTTACGGGCGCCATGAAACTGTAGATGAAGAACAGGACTGCCTTGACGTCTATTTTGACCAGCTGGAGCCACTGTCGATCCTTGCCGGAGAGATCCGCCGCTGCATTATCGACGAAGATGAGATCAGCGACGATGCGAGCAGTACCCTGAAGCACATCCGAAGAAGTATCTCCCAGACAAACGACAAAGTACATTCTACGCTGCTATCACTTGTGAACGGCTCTCTGCGTACTTATCTGCAGGATGCCATTATTACGATGCGCGGGGACAGATACTGTCTTCCGGTCAAAGCAGAATACCGCAGCCAGGTGCAGGGAATGATCCACGACCAGTCTTCCACCGGTTCCACTCTCTTTATCGAACCGATGGCTGTCGTGAAATTAAATAACGATCTGAAAGAACTTTACGGAAAAGAGCAGGAGGAGATCCAGGTAATCCTTGCAAATCTCAGCGCAGATGCCGCAGGCTATGTGACAGAGATCCGCAGAAACTACAAGCTCCTTACCGAACTGGACTTTATTTTTGCGAAAGGCTCCTTTGCCCTCTCCTTAAATGCAAGCAAACCGATCTTCAACGACCATGGCTATATCCATATCCGTGAAGGACGCCATCCACTTCTGGACAAGAAAAAGGTCGTTCCGATCACGGTCACACTTGGCGATGCGTTTGACCTTCTGATCGTGACCGGCCCGAACACCGGAGGAAAGACCGTCTCTCTAAAGACAGTCGGACTTTTCACACTGATGGGACAGGCAGGGCTTCATATTCCTGCCCTGGACCGCTCAGAACTGGCGCTGTTCCACGAAGTATATGCAGATATCGGGGATGAGCAGAGTATCGAGCAGAGTCTCAGTACGTTCTCTTCTCATATGACCAATATCGTCTCCTTCCTGCAGCATGTAGATGAACACTCTCTTGTGCTGTTCGATGAGCTTGGCGCAGGAACCGATCCGACCGAAGGAGCCGCACTTGCGACTTCGATTCTGTCTTACCTGCACGAACGGAAAATCCGCACGATGGCGACAACCCACTACAGTGAACTGAAAGTCTATGCACTTTCCACTCCGGGTGTGGAAAATGCCTGCTGTGAATTTGACGTGGAGACACTCCGTCCGACGTACCATCTGCTGATCGGGATCCCGGGAAAGAGTAATGCCTTCGCGATTTCCAGCAAACTCGGTCTGCCGGATTATATTATCGCAGATGCAAAAGAACGTCTGTCCGAGCAGGATGAATCTTTTGAAGATCTCCTTGCAGATCTCGAGAACAGCAGACGCACGATCGAGAAAGAACAGCAGGAAATTGCCGCCTATAAGCGCGAGGTAGAAGCGCTCAAGCAGAAATTAGAGCAAAAGCAGGAGCGGCTTGACGAGCGCAAAGAGCGCAATCTCAATGAGGCTAATGACAAGGCAAATACGAATCTCCGCGAGGCCAAAGAAGTTGCCGCTGAGACTATGAAGAATTTCCGCAAATTCG
>JAPFCT010000268.1 GCA_026169575.1 Faecalimonas sp. | reverse complement strand
TGCCTTACCACCTAACGGCTGCTGTGTTACGAGTGAGTAAGGACCCGTAGAACGTGCATGGATCTTATCGTCTACCAGGTGATGCAGCTTCAGATAGTACATGTGTCCGATCGTAACCGGGCTGTCAAAATACTCACCGGTTCTACCGTCGCGGAGACGCACTTTACCGTCTCTTGAGAGCGGAACACCTTTCCAGAGTTTTCTGTGTTCTCTGTTGTCTGACAGATACTGCATCACTTCCGGCAGCAACTCTTCTTTATGTTTTTGTTCAAATTCTTCCCACTCAAGATTTACATAATCATTTGCAAGATCCAGAGTGTCCATAATATCATTTTCGTTTGCACCGTCGAATACCGGCGTTGCAATGTTAAATCCTAACGCTTTCGCAGCAAGACTTAAGTGAATCTCAAGTACCTGTCCGATGTTCATACGTGAAGGCACACCAAGTGGGTTTAACACGATGTCAAGCGGACGTCCGTTTGGAAGGAACGGCATATCTTCTACTGGAAGTACACGGGAAACAACACCCTTGTTACCATGACGTCCGGCCATTTTATCACCGACAGAGATTTTTCTCTTCTGTGCAATGTAAATGCGGACCGCCTGGTTCACTCCAGGAGATAACTCATCACCATTTTCTCTTGTAAATACTTTTGCATCTACTACGATACCGTACTCTCCGTGAGGTACTTTCAGGGAAGTATCTCTTACTTCTCTTGCCTTTTCACCGAAGATCGCACGGAGTAGTCTCTCCTCTGCTGTCAGTTCTGTCTCTCCCTTCGGAGTTACTTTTCCGACAAGAATATCTCCTGCACGCACTTCAGCACCGATGCGGATGATACCTCTCTCGTCAAGATCTTTGAGCGCGTCATCACCGACACCCGGGATATCGCGTGTGATCTCTTCCGGTCCTAATTTCGTATCACGTGCTTCTGCCTCGTATTCTTCGATATGTACAGATGTGTAAACATCATCCTGCACAAGTCTTTCACTCAGAAGTACCGCATCCTCGTAGTTATAACCTTCCCATGTCATGAAACCGATCAGCGGGTTCTTACCGAGAGCCATCTCACCGTTTGATGTAGACGGTCCATCTGCGATCACCTGACCTGCTTCTACTTTTTCCCCTTTGACTACGATCGGTCTCTGGTTGTAGCAGTTGCTCTGGTTACTGCGAAGGAATTTTGTCAGTTTATATGTCTTCTTTGTTCCATCTTCATGTCTGACGGTAATCTCTTTTGATGTAGAGCGCTCAACAGTTCCCGCCTGCTCTGCAACGACACATACACCGGAGTCCACAGCGGCTTTCATTTCCATACCCGTTCCGACTACCGGAGCTTCTGTTGTGAGAAGCGGCACTGCCTGACGCTGCATGTTGGATCCCATCAGCGCACGGTTGGCATCGTCGTTTTCCAGGAAAGGAATCAGCGCTGTCGCTACTGAGAATACCATCTTCGGAGAAACGTCCATGTAATCGAACATCTTTCTCTCATATTCCTGCGTCTCCTCACGGTAACGACCGGAAACATTTTTGTGAAGGAAGTGTCCTTCCTCGTCAAGAGGCTCATTCGCCTGCGCTACGTGGTAGTTATCTTCCTCATCCGCTGTCATGTAGACAACTTCTTCTGTGACAACCGGGTTCGCCGGATCTGTCTTGTCGATCTTGCGGTACGGAGCCTCGATAAATCCATATTCGTTAATTCTCGCATAGGTTGCAAGTGAGTTGATCAGACCGATGTTCGGACCTTCAGGCGTCTCGATCGGACACATTCTTCCATAGTGAGAATAGTGAACGTCACGCACCTCGAATCCGGCTCTGTCTCGTGACAGACCACCTGGTCCAAGTGCAGAGAGACGTCTCTTATGTGTCAGCTCACCGAGCGGGTTGTTCTGATC
>JAPFCT010000214.1 GCA_026169575.1 Faecalimonas sp. | reverse complement strand
CCAGATCCGGTGCTGTTTCCCGTATCACTTCCAGTCCATGGATCCCATCATACGCACATCCTACCACTTCATACTCCAGTTTTTTTCTGGCAATCATTGCCTTGATTCCCTCAACTACAATATACTCATCGTCAATCACCACTAATCGATACATGTTTTTCCATTCCTTTCACTTTTTCAGGTATTATGATTCTGACTGTTGTTCCTTTTCCCGGTTCGCTTTCAAATGTCACACCATATTCTGGGCCATAGTTTAACTGAATCCGTTCTTTTACATTGCGGATCCCATATCCTGTTTCCAGTTTTGACAGATCCTGTATCCCCACTCCGTCATCCCGGATTTCAAATACCAGATTTTTTCCTGCTCGTTTTCCCGTCACCCAGATGCTCCCTTTTCCAAGTTTTGGTTCCAGCCCATGATACATCGCATTCTCCACAAACGGCTGCAAAATAAATGAAATTATTTTGTTAACCATGATTTCAGGCTGTACTTCTATGTGCAGTTCAAATCGATCCTGATAACGCATATTTTGCAGCTTCATATATTCTTCAATCCGTCGTATTGAATCCGCAACAGAAATATATTTTTCCCCATTATTCAGTGAAAGCTTAAAATTATTGGATAATGCAAGAATCATTTCTGCAATCTGATCATCCCCGTGTATGATTGCTACACAATAAATAGAATCTAATGTATTGTATAAAAAATGAGGATTGATCTGTGCCTGCAGAAGCAGCAATTCTGCTTCTCTTTCGTTTAGTCTTACCGCCATCAGACGCTCGGAAAGTTCCAGATTTGTATTCACCATTTCCTTGAATTTTCTGCCGATCATACCAACTTCGCTGTCATCAAACTCTTCAGAAATATTGCGTTCGCCTTCCCCCACATCATAAATCACTTTTTCCAGCTGTTTCAAAGGTTTTGTAATACTCTTTGAAATTTTTCTCGCCAAAAAGAACGAAAGTATTACGATAATACCTCCAAGCGAAAATACGACATTCCTTACATAACGACTTGTAATACTCAACTCATTTTTGGCAATCGCATTCACAAAACTCCATCCTGTCGTTTCATTTTTTGCAACACTAAATACATATTTTTTATCTGAGTTCTTTAAAAAATCCTGAACAAGCTGTTCTGTATCTGCATTCTCACTGTTTATATAAACCGTCATATCATGATTTTCGTCCATGATCATATATGCACTGGTATGATACTCTTCGTCACCTTCCACGATCGACTCTCCCAGCATCCTCCTGCTCAGATTGAGAACCATACATCCCATAGGGAGACCAGTTGAAGGATTGTTCAGAATTTTCGTAAAACAAAAAACTTTTTCTGTATCCTCCTCTCCTCCAAGCACTCCTTCTCCCCAAAAGACTTCTTTTCCTGCATTCTCTATTGTCTTGTGATACCAGCTTTCGTCCTGAAAGCAATGCTCTTTGTAATAGTTATAAAAAGAAAGTCCCCCTTTATTGATATTACTCAAGAAAAAATGGTGTCCGTAAAAATCCATCACTGCAGCACTGCTGACTGCTTCTTCCTGTAATGTAATACTTGTCAGAATTCTTTCCAGAACCTTCTGATCTTCCAGAGAAAATTCATGTTCTCCGTCTTTCGAACCATTTTCCAGAAGTTCACAAAGTTGTGAATTCGTTAAAATACTCCTGCCTTTATCAATAATTGGTTTCAGTTTCAAATCCAGAATTTTGCTTGAATTTTTTAACATGGTCTCATAAGATTGTCTGTAGTTTTCTTCTATCGTAGTTTTTTCCATATGATACGATACGGTTCCCAACACTCCGATCGCCAATATCGTTAAAAAAAGCATGGACATAAAAATCTGATCCCGAATATTGTGTCTTCTCCACCATTTCCACCCATTCAAGAATCTGCTTTTCATCTCCATGCCTCCTGCTCTCGTTCATTTTGCTGTCTGTTTATTGTCTATATCGAATTGTATATTCTCCGGATCCTGCCTCTGCTTCCATATATCCTTGTTTCTTCTCAAATGCAAGTCCATCTGTGTCCAGAACTTTCTTAGCTCCATCCAGCTGGATTTTCGCAGTCGTATTTACCGGCACTTGTACAAACATTGTAACACATCCTTCATCCACTTGCCATTTCAATCGATTTTCCCCATATACGGAATGATAGGTTGTATCCACAAACTTCAGATTGCCTCCGATTTTCGGTGTATAGATCACATGCTGAAATCCCGGAGCACTTTCGTCTGCTTCCATACCGCCCATTACACGATACATCCATTCTCCGATTGCACCATAAGCATAATGATTGAAAGAATTCATATCTGCGCTCCACATGCTTCCGTCCGGTTTCAAACCATCCCAATGTTCCCAGATAGTGGTAGCGCCCTGCTTTACCTGATACAGCCAGGATGGGAAGTCTTCTTTCAAAAGCAGATCGTATGCCTCCTTCACACATCCGTTCTGGCTCAAAGCATGGCAAAAATATGGGGTTCCCACAAATCCTGTCACAAGATGTCCGTTTTCCTTCTCCAGCAGTTCCGTCAGACGTTTCACCGTCTTTTCTCTGTAAGCATTTGGTGTCAGTCCAAAATACAGCGCAACGATGTGAGCTGTCTGTGTCTGTGCTGTCATATTTCCTTCTGCATCAAAGAATGTTTCCTGGAACTTCTTTACGATATGTGCGTATAAGTCCTCATAATCAGCCGCTTCTTCTTTCTTCAGTACTTTTGCGATCTTCGCAAATAATCCGGTAGAGTATGCAAAGTATGCGGTACAGGTGAGATCATTGGGAGTTGCTCCAAAGTAACTTCCTTCTTCTGCATCCAATGCCACCCAATCACCAAACTGCAGCTTATAATTCCAGATATAATCCTCGGAATGTTCCCTCATAAATTCAATCCAGCCTTTCATACTGTTGTACTGGATTTCCAGAATCTTTGTATCCCCATACATCAGATATAATGTCCACGGAGCGATCACTGCCACATCTGCCCATGCAGCCGCCGAATGCGGTCCCTGACTGAGCAGCCAGTTTCCATCTGTTTTTCCCTCTTCAATATTAGGAACCACATGGGGAACACCTCCCTCCGGAGTCTGATCGACTTCCACATCATGCAGCCATTTCCGATAGAATGTATATGTATTCATCAGATAACAGGCTGTACGACAGAAGATCTGTGCATCCCCGGTCCATCCCAGTCGTTCATCCCTCTGCGGACAATCGGTCGGTACATCCAGGAAATTGCTCTTTAACCCCCACAGATAATTGTGATGCAGCTGATTTAACAGCGGATTGGAGCAGGTAATAT
>JAPFCT010000362.1 GCA_026169575.1 Faecalimonas sp. | reverse complement strand
CTACAATATAGCCTGAACAACTTTATTGTACACGGAAAGGTAATTTTTTTTGTATAACAATCGACGCGCACCCGCATAGCGGGTGGATTATTGTTTCGCCCATCTCCATTTTTCGGATCAGCGAAAAACTCCAATGGGCTCAACAGACTAAAGTCCATATTTATAAGATTTTAACACAAAAATCATGATTTTTAACACCGGCTTAATTTTTGTCGTGCTAACTTGTTGTGTAAACAAATGGAGAAAGAAGGAATGAAAAATGCTGGCAGATATTTTTATGATTTTATTGTTGTTTATCTGTTTCGGAAGTATGAAATTGCTGACAGACTGGTGTGAAAAGCAGGTCGGGATGGCAGAAAGAAGAAAACAAGAAGAATACTATCATGTGGAGGAAAAATAAATGTTGCAGATAATTATCACACTGGCGATTTATATGGCACTGGTGATCCCGGCAGGAACTTATATGTATCACATTGCAACGAACCGGAGAACCTTTGCAGATCCGGTATTTGACAGAGTAGACCGGGTCATTTATAAAGCGTGCGGCATCAAAGGCGAAGGAATGACATGGAAACAGTATGCATTAAGTCTTTTGATGACAAACGGACTTATGGTATTTGCAGGATATTTGATCCTGAGGCTGCAGGGAATCTTAATGGCAAACCCAAATCAGATAGAGTCGATGGAACCGACATTGTCGTTTAATACGATCATCAGTTTTATGACGAACACAAATCTTCAGCACTATGCCGGAGAATCGGGGCTTTCTTATTTAAGCCAGATGCTTGTGATCACGTTTATGATGTTTACTTCAGCGGCAACCGGATATGCGGCATGCATGGCATTCTGCCGTGGAATTACCGGAAATCGAAAAGATGTCGGAAACTTCTATGAAGATGTGATCCGCATCACAACAAGAATTTTGATCCCGTTTTCCATCGTGATCGGAGTCCTTTTGATCTGGCAGGGAGTTCCGCAGACACTTGCAGGAAATGTGACCGTGGAAACGATCGAAGGAAGACTTCAGGATATCGCAATGGGACCTGTGGCAGCGCTTGAAAGCATCAAGCATCTCGGAACGAACGGAGGAGGTTTCTTCGGAGCAAACTCCTCCACACCATTTGAGAATCCGACGATTCTTTCCAATCTTATCGAGTTATATTCTATGATGCTTCTGCCTGGAGCATGCGTCATTACATTCGGGAAAATGGCGGCAGAGAGAAAGAAAGCGAAAGCGGCAGCAAAAGTAGACAGCAGGAAGTTGTTAAAGAAAAACAGAACAATTTTCGGCCCGCAGGGAAGAACGATCTTTGCAGCAATGTCGGTTCTGTTTTTCGTAGGACTGACGGTATGCTATTTCGCAGAGAAAGCAGGCAATCCGGTGCTTACAGAGGCAGGGATCGATCAGACCGTCGGAAATATGGAAGGAAAAGAAGTCCGTTTTGGGGTTGCACAGTCGGCGCTCTTTACAACGACAACCACTTCATTTACGACCGGTACAGTCAACAATATGCATGATGCACTGACTCCGCTTGGAGGAATGATCCCGATGCTTCATATGATGTTAAACTGTGTGTT
>JAPFCT010000087.1 GCA_026169575.1 Faecalimonas sp. | reverse complement strand
TGTGCATACACCGCTGATCACAGGAAGTGACTGTGAAGGTGCAGGAGAGATGTTCCGTGTGACAACATTAGATATGGAGAATCTTCCGAAGAATGCAGACGGAAGTGTGGACTATACAAAGGACTTCTTTAACAAGGAGACAAGCCTTACCGTAAGTGGACAGCTCAATGCAGAGACTTATGCGCAGGCATTTCGCAATGTATATACATTCGGACCGACATTCCGCGCAGAGAACTCTAACACAACACGTCATGCGGCAGAGTTCTGGATGGTAGAGCCGGAGATCGCATTTGCAGATCTGGATGATGATATGATCCTTGCCGAGGCAATGTTAAAGCATATCATCAACTATGTACTGGAGAACGCACCGGAAGAGATGAACTTCTTCAACTCTTTCGTAGACAAGGGACTTCTTGATCGTCTTCACAATGTTGTTTCTTCTGAATTTGCACGCGTGACCTATACGGAAGCGATCGAGATTTTAGAGAAGAACAATGATAAATTTGACTTCAAAGTGTCATGGGGAGTGGATCTGCAGACAGAACATGAACGTTATCTGACAGAGGAAGTGTTCAAGCGTCCGGTATTTGTCACAGATTATCCAAAGGATATCAAGGCATTCTATATGAAGCTGAATGATGACAATAAGACAGTTGCAGCTGTAGACTGTCTTGTTCCTGGAATCGGAGAGCTGATCGGAGGAAGCCAGAGAGAGGATGATTATGATAAACTGCTGAAACGTATGCAGGAGATGAACCTGGATCCGGAAGAGTATCAGTTCTATCTGGATCTGAGAAAATACGGCTCCACAAGACATGCGGGATTCGGGCTTGGATTTGAGAGATGTGTCATGTATCTGACTGGTATGTCAAACATCAGAGATGTCATTCCGTTCCCGAGAACTGTGAATAACTGTGAACTGTAAAGATTGAAAGAAACCAAGGCGGGGCGGGTATTGATATACTTTGCCCCGCCGTTTTAACTTGTAAGGGGAACTGAGGAGGAACTATGAATATTTTAGTTGTAGATGATGAGAAGGAGATTGCGGACGTCATCGCGCTGTATCTGCAGAGCGACCAGTATACGGTGTATCCGTTTTATACCGGGGAGGAGGCGCTGGAGTGCATGAAGACGACAAAGATCGATCTTGCAATCCTTGATGTGATGCTTCCGGGGATCGATGGATTTGAGATTTTAAAGAAGATTCGGGAGAAATATACATTTCCGGTCATCATGCTTACGGCAAAGACGGAATATATTGATAAGATCACCGGGCTTACACTCGGAGCAGATGACTACATCCTAAAACCATTTAATCCGCTGGAACTGATCGCAAGGGTGAAAGCGCAGCTTCGCAGATACACACAGTATAATGAAGGCACACGGGTGGACAGCGGAGATATTATTGACTTTGCAGGACTCCAGTTAAACAGAGAGTCCCATGAGTGTGTGTACAATGAGAAACAGCTGACGCTGACGCCGATTGAGTTTGATCTTCTCTGGATGTTGTGTGAGAACCGGGGAAAGGTCATGAGTTCTGAGGAATTGTTTGAAGGTGTATGGAAGGAGAAATATTATAAAAACAGTAACAATACGGTCATGGTACATATCCGGCATCTGCGGGAGAAGATGAGCGGACCGACCGGAAAGAGTGATTTCATCAAGACTGTCTGGGGAGTAGGGTATAAAGTTGAAGAGTAAGAATTATACAAGATTAAAGATCAATATTCTGCTTCAGACAATGCTTGTCGTGCTGTTTACCGCGCTTGTCGGTTACATTTTTAAAAATCTTGTGATCGACGGCATTTATAATCACAGATTTGCGGACTGGTTTGTACATTTTCTGATGCAGTTTCATATGCCCGAGCAGCAGGCGATCGACATTTACTGGGATGTGATCGGAAATAACAAAGTATATTTTATGGGCGCGGGCTTTCTTTTACTGTTTTTCTTCTTTTTTTATCTCGTGCTGAGCCGGATCACACAGTATTTGAAGGAGATCAATGAAGGAATTGAGAATATTTTATCTGATTTCAATGAACCGGTGCGGTTTAAACCTGCTTTCCGTCCGCTGGAGGACAGCTTAAATGAAATCAAAATGACGATCCGGAGGCAGGAACTGGAGGCGATCGAGAGTGAAAAGAAGAAAAATGATCTGGTAGTCTTTCTTGCCCATGATCTGAAGACGCCGCTGACTTCTATCGTTGCCTATCTGAGCATTCTGGCGACAAAACCAGATATGCCGGAGGAAGAGCGGAGAAAGTATACGCACATTTCTCTGGAAAAGGCGATCCGTCTCGGGGAACTGATCAATGAGTTTTTTGAGATTACAAAGTTTAACTTGCAGGATATTGTTCTGGAACCGAGTGACCTGGATCTGTCCATGATGCTTGAGCAGATTGCAGATGAGTTGTATGCGGTTTTGAAGGAGAAGAATCTGAGATGTGACGTACAGATTGATGATACGCTGATGATCTATGGAGATGCGGATAAGCTTGCGCGGGTATTTGACAACCTTCTCCGCAATGCAATCGCATACTGCGATGAGGGGACTGCGATACGGATTCAGGCAAGAGAGCTGCATGGAGAAATCGAGATTGTTGTGGCAAATGAGGGAAATCCGATTCCGGAAGAAGAATTAAGTGCCATTTTTGAAAAGTTTTACCGGGTAGACGGGTCACGTTCCAGCAAGACCGGAGGGGCAGGGCTCGGACTTGCGATCGCAAAGGAGATTGTAGAACTGCACCACGGGACGATCCGGGCTGAGAGTGACGGAAGGGAGACTCGCTTTATCGTGACACTTCCGGCGATGAATGAAGGAGAGTAGTTTATGAATTTTATACAGATAGCAGATATCCACCTGGGAGCATCCCCGGAGGCAGGAAGCCGTGACAATGGACAGCGGGAGAAGGAAATCTGGGAACGTTTTTATGATGTGATCGATCTCTGTGAGGAGAAGCAGATCGACCTGCTTTTGATTGCCGGGGATTTATTCCACAGACAGCCGCTGCTGAGAGAATTAAAGGAGATCAATTATCATTTTGGAAGGTTGTCCCGGACGAAGGTTGTCCTGATCGCAGGAAATCATGACTATATCCGGAAGGACTCGCGTTATCTGCAGATAGCGTGGAGTGAAAATGTCTATCCGCTGTTTGGAAGTACACTGGACCGGGCAGTGATCGGGGAACTGGAACTTGCGGTATATGGATTCAGCTATGACAGGCGGGAAATCAGGGAAGCGCGGTATGACGAGGCATATGCTCCGCGGGAGATGAAATATGAAATTCTTCTGGCACATGGAGGCGATGAGACGCATATTCCGATCAAAAAAGCAAAATTAAAGGCGCTTGGCTATGATTATATCGCGCTGGGACATATCCACAAGCCGCAGATGGTGCTGAAAGACTATGCGGCATTTTCAGGCTCTCTTGAGCCGCTCGATCAGAATGAAACGGGGAGGCACGGGTTTCTTCTCGGAGAGATCACGGAGAGAGGGACGCAGATCCGTTTTGTCCCATTTGCAAAAAGGCAGTATGTGCATCTGGAGCTGAAAGTAGATGCTGGCATGACGCACGGGGCGCTCCGGGCGAAGATCCGGGAAGAGATAGAAGCACATGGTACAGAAAATTTATATAAAATCATTCTGGAAGGGCAGCGGGATCCGGAGATTGTTTATGATCTGGAAGATCTTGACAGTCATGGGAATCTTGTGGAAGTTCTTGACTGCACAGTTCCGGCATATGACTATGAACAGCTCCGTGAGAAAAATAAGGACAATCTGCTCGGAAGACTGATCGGACAATTTGCGGAAAGTGAGCC
Organism: Faecalimonas sp.; assembly: GCA_026169575.1. The sequence continues at coordinate 12,784 of JAPFCT010000087.1, read as the reverse complement.
GGGGAGCATGGAATATCAGGCAATGTGCGAAGGAGTCAGTGCGATTCTTGCGGCGATGGAGGAGAGAAGCTAGTGATCATCAGGGAATTATATCTGAAGAGTTTTGGAAAATTTTCGGACACGAAAATCGGACTGGAAGAGGGATTTCACGTTTTTTATGGAGAAAATGAGTTCGGAAAAAGTACGCTGCATGCTTTTATCAGAAGTATGCTGTTTGGACTGACAAAGGGCCGTGGAAGGGCGGCAAAAAATGATCTGTTTACCAAATATGAGCCGTGGGACCAGCCGTCTTACTATGCGGGGGAGATGACTTTTGAGTCCGGAGAAAGAAGATTTGTGATCAGCCGCAGGTTTGACCGTTACGGGAAACATGCAGACCTTGTATGCCAGACGGATGGAGAGATACTGTCGGTGGAGCAGGGAGACATGGATATGCTGTTGGACGGAATGTCTGAGGCTGCCTTTGAAAACACAATCTCGATCGGTCAGACAAAAGCGGAGACAAGCGCAGAGCTTGGTGCAGAACTGCGGAACTATGCGGCAAATTATTATGATTCCGGCAACAGTGAGATGGATGTAGAGCGGGCGCTTGTGATTTTAAAGGAGCGCCGCAGGACGGTGGAAAACCGTCAGAAAGAGATCCGTCAGAAGAAGCAGGAAAAGCGGGAGAAGATTGAGCAACAGGCGGCGTATATCAGCGAAGAAATCGAGCGGAGGCAGGAAGAAGAAAAAGGGCTTGAGAAGAAGGTTGAGCAGGGCAGGTTTGCGGAAGAAGCGCTCAGAAGAGAAGCAGCGCTCAGGAGACAAGCAACGCCCAGAGGACAAGCAGCGCAGCGCGTGTCAAAAGAGAACCGGATAGAAGGAAAAGATGGAGAAAGAAGGATACAGATCTGGGAAACGGCATGGAGCGAGGTGAAAGGAAAATTACTTCCGGTTTTCGGTCTGATGGTGTTCCTGCTTCTGACTTTGTTCTTGAAAGGAAATCTGAAGTGGATCGCGCTGACGGCGGCAGTCATTCTGGAAGCGCTATGTTTATGGCGGTTTGTCCGGAAATTCTGTCAGGCAGCAGAGAATATCCGGAAAAATCTGGGAGAAGATGAAAGCATGGAGCAGTCAGAAACCTCTGGATGTCAGGAAAACAGAGCTGATCATGAAAGAGAGGGTATCATCCATGAAAAGCTGGAGAGCCAGAGAGAACTGGTCAGAAGGATGCTCGTCAGAAGAGAATTGCTCCGGGAGGAGATTGCTGAAAAACAGATGCAGTATGAAAACCTCTGCGAAGAGGCAGAAGAACTCATGGAGGTAGGGGAGGAATATATTGCACTGGACGAAAAAGCAAGAGCGATCCAGCTGGCAGAAGAGACAATCCGTACACTTTCTGCAGATGTGCGGAAAGAATTTGGGACGAGCCTGAATGAGACGGCGTCATCTATCCTGCGTGCAGTCACGGATGGGAAGTATGAGCGTATTTTTATTGATGAAAATACAAAGATCTATTTACTGGAGGGCGCAAGGAAAATTTCAATGGAGCAGGTCAGCAGAGGAACGATGGAGCAGATTTATTTTGCGCTGCGTATGGCATCGGCGGAGCTGATGTACGAAGAAGAATTTCCGGTGATCCTGGATGAAACATTTGCCTATTATGATGATACAAGACTGGAAAACACACTGCGCTGGCTGGCAGAGAACAGACGGCAGATCATTTTATTTACTTGCCAGAAACGAGAGATGGAGATGCTGAAAAGACTTGGGATCCCATATCATATGAATTGATTTTATGGATTGTCTCATTCTGTGCCATGATGCAAAATATGAATGAGACAGTAGAATGAGGCAACTTGTTTTCTTTTAAGTTTGAGAAAGCGTGCGAAAAGAAGAACCCGGACAGAATGTCTGTATCGTTATTCGATACAGCTTCTGTCCGGGTTCTTCTTTATGAAATAAAAAATTTTATGAAACAGGAGAATCCTTCAGAAATGTAGATCCTTAAATCGGTTCTCCGTTTTTGTATTTCTGAACAACATGCTGGATACGCTCGTTCGGGCTGAGGATGCTGCTGATAGAACCGTCGTGGTTCAGCGTATCGATCAGCAGAGCGATATATTTGCTGAGGTCACAGTTGATGTAGTAAGGTCTGCTCAGCAATTCCGGTGTCTGGTAGATCAGGTTTGTTGTCAGGATGCCGTGGATGATACCTTCCTCGTAAGCTTTGTCAAACTTATCAAGACCATTTGTAAACAGACCGAAAGTAGCGGCAGCAAAGATTCTTTTTGCTTTTCTTCTCTTTAATTCTGTTGCAACGTCGATGATACTGTCGCCGGAAGAGATCATATCGTCGATGGTGATCACGTCTTTTCCTTCTACGGAAGAACCGAGGAACTCATGTGCGACGATCGGGTTACGTCCGTCTACGATCTGTGTATAGTCACGGCGTTTGTAGAACATACCCATATCGAGACCAAGTACGTTGGCAAGATATACGGCACGGCTTGTACCACCTTCGTCCGGGCTGATCGCCATCATGTGGTCGCTGTCGATGATCAGATCCGGCACAGTGCGGAGAAGACCTTTTATAAACTGATAAGTAGGGCGCACAGTCTCAAATCCGCTGAGCGGGATCGCATTCTGTACACGCGGATCGTGTGCATCAAATGTGATGATGTTGTCAACACCCATGCTTACAAGTTCCTGAAGAGCAAGCGCACAGTCCAGAGACTCGCGGGAGCTTCTCTTATGCTGACGGCTTTCGTATAAGAACGGCATGATGACATTTAATCTGCGGGCTTTTCCTCCGACAGCAGCGATGACACGCTTTAAGTTCTGGAAATGATCGTCCGGTGACATGTGATTTACATGACCGCTCAAGGAGTAAGTCAGGCTGTAATTGCAGACATCTACCATCAGATATAAGTCTTTACCACGTACAGACTCATTGATGACTCCTTTTGCTTCTCCTGAACCAAAACGAGGCACTTTGGCGTCGATCAAATAGTTGTCTTTCTCATAACCTGTGAACACTACGTCATTTTTGTGTTCGTGGGAGCTTTCTTTACGCCATTTTACAAGATAATCATTTACCTTGTTTCCAAGCTCCTGACATCCATCCACTGCGATGATCCCAAGTGATCCTACAGGGATGTTTTCTAAATTTCGTTCTTCTCGATGTAACATGTTTGTTCCTCCATATTCATAAGTTTCTTTTTGATTCGTATGTCATCTCCGGTTAGCCTTAACATTGTATAGTTGCTTGTAATTCTTGAAAAAATTCTTTCAGAATAAATTTCAACGATCGCTTCCAAAGAAAGATTTGTCGATATGATCGTTGAGCGCTTCTTTAAAAGACGTTCATTCAGACACAAAAACAACTGGGAAGCGATGAATGAATTCGTCAGTTCTGTTCCCAGATCGTCAATAATGAGCAGGTCACAGTCGAAAATATAACCATACATCGTATCTGCAAGTGTATCTTTATCAAACCGGCTCTTAGCAAATATATCAAATAATTCAAACGCTGTAAAGTAGATAACGGAATAAGCGCTGTCGATCAGTTCCTTTGCGATACAGTTTGAAAGAAAAGTTTTCCCGACTCCGGTATCTCCATATAAGAACAGATTACGGAAATCATGACCGAAAGTGCGGACAAATTCTTTGCTGACTGCAAGTGCATCCTGCATGATCGAAAGCGAAGAGCGGCCGGTCTTTGGATCTATGTGATTTTCAGAATAATAGGCAAGGGAAAACGTATCGAAGTTTTCTCTTGCAAGGATCTCTTTCAGATTGGACTGCGTATATAAGAGGTCGATCGTTGCTTTCTTAAAACAGTGGCACTTCTGGTTGCCGATATATCCGGTATCTTTGCAGTCTGCACACACATAAGACGGTTCCAGATAATCTTCCGGGAATCCGCCGGATGCAAGAAGGTCTGATTTCTTCTGACGGAGCAGTGCGATTTCTTCTTTTAAGGAAGAAAGGGCGGTCTCGTCGCCTTCTAACAGATTGCGCGCTTTCTGGACAGAAAGGTGAGAAATCTGGTTCTCAAGCGCACGGATCTCAGGAATACACTGATACACACGCTGATAGTGCGCATGCAATACATCCTGACTATGCAGTTGTTTCTGCTCATACTCCCGCATGATCGTATCATACTGGGAATTCTTTAATGCCATAATGCTGCTCCTTTGCTATCGGGTCTTTAACAGACGCTCTTCCAGTGAGTCAATGTCATAGGAACGACCGTTAAAGTTATTAAACTTTGTCTTGATGTTCGCGGCAGGCTTTGGCGCTGCGGTTCTGCGTCGATTCTCTTTCTCCTGGCGGAATGCAGTATCGACACGCTCAATATCGGAAAAGACACGGACATGCTGCGTCAGCCATTTCGATAAAATCTTATCGGTATAGTCAAAGCTTGGCTGATGGATACTGCTCATCGTCCGGTCGCATGCTTCCTTGATAATGTCCAGCGTAAATCCGTACTGCTCTGTCCATTTCTTTATGTAGGCAATCTCAGAAGCCGCAGGACCGCGTCCGCGGATTCCGAATGCGTTGAGCACGGTGTAGCAGTTCTTGTTGTAGATGCTGGAAGTTGCCCGGGCCTCGTCCACTGTGGTCACATTGGCATCTGCCCATGCAAGAGCTACTTTCTTAATATAATGCATGCTTGTATGCTGGTTCTCCACACAGTATTCGATCAGATATTCGATCAGATCAGCAGAAAAATGGAGCTGATCGAAGAAATAAGAGATTGTGTCAATATCGGTTCTGGTCAGAGGTCTTCCGATATATTGTTCTGTGACAAACAGAAGCTGCTGGAACTCCTTGCGGTCGCGGAATGCCTTGATAGAAGTCGGAACCGCTCCGCGCGCGTCAGAGACCGGAGTCGTATTGGAAGCTTTCCTATCATTGCAATCATCGCGGGATGGAGTGCAGAAAGATGTCTCCACTCGGTCCACACGGAAGGATGCTTCCGGATCCTCATAAGCAGGAGTCATACCGGAAGGTCTTTCCTCCCTGCAGGATGGAACCGGACAGAACTCGATGCCACAGAGAGAATGGTCGCTCTCATCGTACTGCAGGGAGAGCAGTCCTTCTTTCTCCCAGTAATTCAGTGCGCGCAAAATGTCCTTTTCTGTATTGTCCAGACTGTCTGCGATGGCAGAAACGGTAAGGACGGCAGAAGGAGCATTCAGATGTCTGAGCAGAAACAGATAGACTTTGACAAACTCTCCATTTGCTTTCACCATATGACAGTCGATAAAATCATTGTCGACTAATGTTGTGTGATTCTGACTGCGATTACTCAATACCAAATTCTTCATCCTTACACCGTACCTTTCTGATAAATCCTCTTCAATGTACTGGTATTATAGCATCAGAAGGAAATTCTAAAAAGGACTTTTTATTGGATAAATCGCCATTCTTTGTGGATAAGAAAGAATGTGGATAATGTGGATAATGTGGATAACTATATGGATAACAATGATTCTCCTATGTTTACAACGTCTCCGGCGCCCATAGTTATCAACATATCACCGTGGATACATTTTTCTTTCACAAAGTCTTTGATTTCATCAAACGATGAAAAATAGCAGGAATCTCCGCCTAATTCCTGGATCGCCTCGGAAAGCGCCTCTGAGGACATACCAAGTGTGTCCGTCTCTCTGGCAGCATAGATATCCGCGAGGATCACATGGTCTGCAAGCGTCAGCGCTTTTGCAAACTCATGGAAAAATGCCTTCGTTCTTGTGTAAGTGTGCGGCTGGAAAATACACCAGAGCTCTCTGTGTGGATAGTGCTGTGCAGCCGACAGCGTTGCCTCGATCTCTGTCGGGTGGTGCGCGTAGTCATCGATGATCGTGACCCCGTTGAGAGATCCTTTGTATTCGAAGCGGCGGTCAGTGCCGGTAAAGGACAGAAGTCCTTTTTTGATCGTCTCAAGGTCGATGCCAAGCAGCAGTCCGGTAATGACTGCGGAAAGTGCATTCGATACATTGTGTTCCCCGTTGACAGAGAGAGAGATACGGTCTTTTTTGATGCCGTGGATGATCAGGTCAAAAGAGACATTTCCCATCTCGTCATATGCGATATTCTGTGCGGTGTAATCTGCATCGTGGCGGATGCCATATGTGATGACATTGCAGTCCAGACCGGAAATGATCTGCTCGTACTGCTCGATCTCACTGTTGATGATCAGTGTGCCATCCTCCGGAAGCAGCGCGGCGAACCGGTGGAAGGAATTGCGGATATCATCGAGATCTTTGAAGAAATCCATGTGATCTTCTTCTACATTTAAGATGATCCCGATCTTTGGAAGAAAATCCAGGAAGCTGTTCGTATATTCACATGCCTCTGTAATAAATACATCCGAGTGACCGACACGGATATTTCCTCCGATGATCTTTAAAATACCGCCGACAGAGATCGTCGGATCCGTATCTCCTGCGAGCAGGATATGAGAGATCATGGAAGTGGTCGTTGTCTTGCCATGAGTCCCGGATACTGCGATCGGTGTCTTGTAGTTTGTCATCAGCTGTCCGAGCAGTTCTGCGCGGGTCAGCATCGGGATCTGATGTTCTTTTGCCGCGATAAACTCAGGATTATCTGCATGTACGGCAGCGGTATAGACGACAACATCGATATCGCCGGTTATATTTTCTGCCTTCTGTCCATAATGGATGACAGCTCCAAGATCAGTCAGATGTCTTGTAAGGGGTGATTCTTTGGAATCGGATCCCGTTACTGTAAAGTGTTCTTTCAAGAGAATTTCAGCAAGACCGCTCATGCTGATACCGCCGATCCCGATAAAATGGACATGGACCGGACTTTGAAAATTTATTTTATACATAAGTACACTCCCGTTTATTGGAAAATTAAATTAATAGTAATATTTTACGCACTTTCATTATATTATAACGGTATATGGAAGAAAAGCCAAACTATAATTTTTTGTAAAATATAGATAAAAAGTTTTTTAAAAATACAATTATTTATGTAAAAAATATTCATTTTTTGGCACTTTCGTGCTATAATACTACCATTAAATTACTTAGAAGGAGTGACGACATGATAAAAAAAGAAATGATTGCAATGTTGTTGGCAGGTGGACAAGGCAGCAGGTTAGGTGTTCTTACTTCAAAGGTGGCAAAACCGGCAGTTGCATTCGGGGGAAAATACAGAATCATTGACTTTCCATTAAGTAACTGTATCAACTCAGGGATTGATACAGTCGGCGTACTGACTCAGTATCAGCCATTACGTCTGAACACACATATTGGAATTGGAATTCCGTGGGATCTGGACCGCAATGTCGGAGGGGTGACAGTGCTTCCACCATACGAGAAGAGTACAAGCAGTGAGTGGTATACAGGTACTGCGAATGCGATCTACCAGAATATGAATTATATGGAGATGTTCAATCCGGATTATGTACTGATCCTTTCCGGAGACCATATTTACAAGATGGATTATGAAGTGATGCTGGATTTCCATAAAGAAAATCATGCGGACGTCACGATTGCGGCGATGCCGGTGCCGATCGAGGAGGCAAGCCGTTTTGGTATCGTTATTACAGATGAGGATAACCGGATCCGTGAGTTTGAAGAGAAGCCGGCGCATCCGAGAAGCAATCTTGCTTCCATGGGAATTTACATATTCAGCTGGCCGGTATTAAAGGAAGCGCTGAAGGCATTGTCTGAGCAGCCGGCATGCGATTTCGGAAAACATATCATACCGTACTGTCACGAGAAGGGACAGCGGCTATTTGCATACGAATACAATGGATACTGGAAAGATGTCGGAACGCTGGGATCCTACTGGGAAGCAAATATGGAGTTAATAGATATTATTCCGGAATTTAATTTATATGAGGAATATTGGAAAATTTATACAAACAGTGGTATTTTACCGCCGCATTATATTTCAGACCAGTCTGTGGTAGAGAAGAGTATTGTCGGAAATGGATGCGATATTTACGGAGAGGTACATAGTTCTGTGATCAGTTCCGGTGTAACGATCGGAAAAGGAAGTATTGTACGGGATTCCATCATTATGAAGGATGCAGTGATCGGGGATCACTGTGTGATCGATAAGGCGATCATCGCGGAGAATGTCCAGATTGGGGATAATGTCACACTTGGAACGGGAAGCGATACGCCAAATAAGATGAGACCGGATATCTATGGATTTGGACTTGTGACGATTGGGGAAGATTCTGTGATCCCATCCGATGTACAGATCGGAAAGAATACCGCCATTAGTGGTGTGACATCAAAAGAGGATTACAAAAACGGAGAGCTTGCAAGTGGTGAAACATTAATTAAGGTAGGTGAATAGGGATGAAAGCAGTAGGAATTATTTTAGCGGGCGGAAACAGCAGCAAGATGCGTGAACTGACACATAAAAGAGCGGTTGCAGCGATGCCGGTAGCGGGAAGCTACAGAAGTATCGACTTTGCACTCAGCAATATGTCAAACTCACATATCCAGAAAGTAGCAGTATTGACACAATACAATGCGAGATCATTAAATGAGCATCTGAACTCCTCCAAGTGGTGGGATTTCGGAAGAAAACAGGGCGGTCTCTATGTATTTACACCGACGATCACAATGGAGAACGGATACTGGTACAGAGGAACTGCGGATGCGATCTATCAGAACCTTGATTTCCTTAAGAAATGCCATGAGCCATATGTGATCATCACATCGGGGGATGCGGTGTACAAGCTCGATTATAATAAGGTGCTGGAATACCATATTGCGAAGAAGGCAGACATCACCGTTGTCTGCAAAGAGATGGATGAAGATGCAGACGTCAGCCGTTATGGTACAGTGAAAATGAACGACTCCTGCCGGATCGAGGAATTTGAGGAGAAGCCGGTGCTGAGCAGATCGAACATTATTTCAACGGGAATCTATGTGATCCGCAGAAGACAGCTGATCGATCTGATCGAGCGGTGTGCGGAAGAAGGAAGATTTGACTTTGTGCAGGATATTCTGATCAGGTATAAGAATGTAAAGAAGATCTACGGATATAAGATCAGCAATTACTGGAGCAATATCGCGACTGTGGATGACTATTACAGAACAAATATGGATTTCCTGCGGCCGGAAGTGAGAAATTATTTCTTCAAACAATATCCGAATGTATATTCAAAAGTAAGCGATCTTCCTCCGGCAAAATACAATCCGGGAGCCTGCGTGAAGAATAGTCTGATCGCAAGTGGTTCCATTATCAACGGTACGGTGGAGAACTCAGTGTTATTTAAGAAAGTATTTGTCGGAAATAACTGTGTGATCAAGAATTCCATCATTTTAAATGATGTTTATCTGGGAGACAATACCTATATTGAAAACTGTATTGTAGAGAGCAGAGATACGATCCGTGCCAACACTCGCCACGTAGGAGAAGACGGCATAAAAGTAGTTGTAGAAAAAAATGAGAGATACGCCATGTAGCGATGACGAAAGGGGACAAAAATATGCAGATTACAGATGTACGGGTGCGCAAAGTAGCAAAAGAGGGAAAATTAAAAGCAGTAGTATCGATTACGATGGACGATGAATTTGTAGTGCATGATATTAAGGTGATCGAAGGAGAGAAAGGACTTTTCATTGCGATGCCGAGTAAGAAAGCGATCGATGGAGAGTACCGCGATATCGCCCATCCGATTAATTCCAACACAAGGGAACGGATCCAGAGAACGATTTTAGAGCATTATGAGCAGGCGCTTCTGGAGGAAAATGCAGAAGAGGCGATTTTCTGATAACGGATTTTTCAGAGAAAGATCACTGATATATGACACGAAATGTGTAGAAACTGCCGCAGAGATGAAAGAAATAACATCTTTGCGGTGTTTTTTTTAGTACAGAAGTTTTTTAGCGGACTTGATAAATTTGCTTGACAAATGCAGAAACAGGAACTAGTGTACTGTTCATCAGAGCTTAAAAATGCTGGAGAGCAGTCAGCAAAGCGGTAAGAAATGACGAGGAAAGGAAAGTAAGAAAACGTGGAAATAAAAGATTGTATTTTATATGAAGACAGAGACATTATCGTGTGCAGGAAACCGGCAGGTATCCCGGTACAGACGAAGCAGATGCAGACAAAGGACATGGTAAGCCTGCTGAAGAATTACAGATTTCAGCAGGAGAAAGGTGGCCGTGAGCCGTACATTGGCGTGATCCACCGTCTGGATCAGCCGGTGGAGGGGATTCTTGTATTTGCAAAGACGCCGCAGGCGGCAAAAGAATTGAACCGCCAGCTTCAGGCGGGCGCTTTTGGGAAGTATTACAAGGCGGTTTTGTGCGGGATTCCGGAGAGTGGGAAGGGGATTCTGACCGATTATCTTATCAAGGACGGAAGGACCAATTTATCAAAAATCTGTAAGAAGACAGATGCAGGAGCGAAGGAAGCCAGGCTTTCCTATGAGATCCTGAGCAGGGCAGAAGGGAAGGCGCTTGCGAAAATTCAGCTTGATACGGGAAGACATCATCAGATCCGCGTGCAGATGTCCGGGATCGGATGTCCGATCCTCGGTGATGTGAAATATGGCGGGGAAGAAAGAAAAAGAGGGCAGATCGCACTGTGTGCATATTGTCTGGAATTTCTTCATCCAAAAACAAAGAAGCCGGTGCAGTTTGAGATCCAGCCGGAGGCAGATGGATTTGCGGCATTTTCTTAGAACACTTTTTGGATCTTTTGTAAGTGTAAAAAGGACTGCATAAAAAAGAGCAGGACGGAAATACTAACATCACTACCGCGTGCCGCCAGTTTGTCTGGCGACGCAGAAAAAACGGGGCTGGTGATGAGAATGCAGAGAGAACAATGGAAGACAGTGGCAGTGACTGTGGGAGTTACGGTGGGAGTATATATCGGGATAAAATATGTATTACCGCTTGTACTCCCATTTTTCTGCGCCTTTCTTGCGGCGTATCTGTTAAGACCGCTTGTCAGAAAGATCCATGTGCATACAAAGTTAAACTGCGGAGTGATCGTTGGCGGACTGCTTCTTACTATCTTAGGTGTGGTGGGACTTGTCGTGTGGTTTTTGGGAAGTACACTTTTGCAGCAGTTCTGTTACTTTCTCGAACATTATGCTTTTTATGTGGGAAAGATGGAGACATTTCTGGAAAAATGCTGTCAGAATCTGAGTGGGATCTTTGGCATGGAGGCGGCGGAACTGGAAACTGTTTTTATGACGCAGATAGGGATGCTCGCAGAGAAGGTCGAAGGGCAGTTTGTCCCGAAGCTGATGGTAAATTCATGGGCATATGCCAAAACATTGATCGAGGTGGCCGGAGTCAGTGTGATCATTTTTGTATCGATCATTTTGTTTGTCAATGATTTTGATAAGTTAAAAGAAAAGGCATCGCACTGGGGCGGCTACGGACACGCTGTCAGGATCACAAAACGTATTTTTCATATGGGAGGCATGTTTTTGAAAGCCCAGCTGGTCATCTTATCTGTGATCGCAACGTTGTGCACAGTTACTTTTCTGATATTAAAAAATCCATACGCACTGCTTTTAGGGATATTAATTGGCTTTCTGGATGCACTTCCCGTGTTTGGAACGGCGGTCGTGCTCTATCCGCTTGCGGCTGTGCAGGCCTTTCAGGGGCATTTTTTGATCGCTGCGGTCTATATCGGATTATCTGTGCTCTGTAATATCACAAGAGAATTTCTGGAGCCGAAACTGATCGGGGAGCATCTCGGGATCCCTGCGATCATGGTACTTGTCACAGTCTACACGGGGATTCGTCTGTTTGGCATAAGCGGGGTGATCACGGGACCGTTCGGATATCTGGCGGGAAGGGAGATTATCAGGGAAGTGCTCAAAAAAGATGAAACAGAGGAGCAGGTACTATCAGAAAAAGGCATAGGGACTTCTTGACAAAGGCATAAAATTCTCTTAAAATGAGTTTACTGAACAAGAGCGATGAAGAGGATCAGTAAATACAGGATATGCCCCAGAGAGAGGATCAGATGGTGTGAGATCCTTGCAGAAGATGTATTGAACCTGCCTTGGAGCTTCTGTGTGAAAACACAGCGTACATCTGCGTTAAGGAGAACAGAGAGAATTTTAGCTGGGTATGGCGGCAGCCGGAGACAGTTATGATTAATAAGGGTGGTACCGCCGAGCGTTTCGGTCCCTTGCAGGGGGATTGAAGGGCTCTTTTTTTATAGAAAATCTCAGTTTCTGTAAGGAAAAAGTCTTTCCTCCCGATAAACTGTTTGAATAGAAGAACCATGTACGAGACTGTATATGGGAGAAAGAAAAGGAGAAGAAAAGTATGGCGAAAGACAAGAAACTCGTAGAAGCAATCACTTCTATGGAAGATGATTTTGCACAATGGTACACAGACGTTGTGAAGAAAGCAGAGCTGATCGATTACACAAGTGTAAAAGGATGTATGGTGATCAAGCCGGCGGGATATGCGATCTGGGAAAATATCCAGCATGAATTAGACCGCAGATTTAAAGAGACAGGCGTGGAGAATGTATACCTTCCGATGTTGATTCCGGAGAATCTTCTTCAGAGAGAAAAAGATCATATAGAAGGGTTTGCACCAGAAGTTGCATGGGTTACACACGGAGGAAATGAAAAACTTCAGGAAAGAATGTGTATCAGACCAACATCCGAGACATTGTTCTGTGATCACTGGAGCAAGACAGTGCAGTCTTATAGAGATCTTCCGAAGGTTTGGAATCAGTGGTGTTCGGTACTTCGTTGGGAGAAGACAACAAGACCGTTCCTTCGTTCCAGAGAGTTCTTATGGCAGGAAGGACATACGAT
>JAPFCT010000315.1 GCA_026169575.1 Faecalimonas sp. | reverse complement strand
GTCCAACAGGGCGGATTGCTGTAATCATAGATAAACTATTGAAGAGAATAAAAAATGTTGACAGGGGCTTCTGGAAAATTCTTGTGAAGACAGCGGATGTGACCGTACACATAGGAGGATCTGTGTTTGTACAGCATCTGGAAGATTATAGTCCGGCATTTCAGTTGGATGAAACATTACAGAGACTCAGTAAAAAAATAATTGTGATGGGTGCAAATTTCGGCCCGTATACCGATGAGTCATATTATCGGAAATATCATGATCTGTTAAAAAAGTATGAATCAGTTAGTTTTAGGGACAAATATTCAGCAGAACTTTTTGCTGATTTACCAAACGTAATTTATGCGCCGGATATCGCATTTAATTTTAAAATAAAGGGAAAATTTATTACACAAAAAAGGGTACTGTTTTCTGTGATTGATTTAAAAAGCAGAGATGGAAAATTTGCAATTCATGGACATGCATCTGAATATAAAAGTTTTTTAGTAAAAATGATAAAAAGATATATCCAGAATGGATATGAGATAGAACTTCTTGGTTTTTGTACTATGCAGGGAGATGAGGATGCGGTCAGGGAAATTGCGGAGCAACTGAATATAGAAGAAAGGAATAAGGTAAGTAAAAGTAGTTACAGAGGAAACCTGGATGAGTGTATACAGAAATTTGCTGAGTCTGAGATTATTATTGCAACAAGATTTCATGCAGTTATTCTTGGCTGGCTTATGGGAAAACAAGTATTTCCAATTATATATGATCAGAAAACAGAGAAAGTACTGGATGATATGAATGTCACATGCTGTGTGAGCCTGGATGCGCTGCAGGAAGATATGGATATCGATGAAGTCATTTGTCAGATTGAAAAATCTGAAGCGCCTCCTTTGAATGAAATTATAAAAATAGCTGAGAAACATTTTACTGTGTTGGATAAAATTTTACAATAAACGATAGGAAGGAGAAAATACAGATGCAGATGAAAGCAAAAAGAATTTGTGCGATAATTTTAATTTTTCTGGGAGTTTTAGTAAGTTCTAACCTGGTAAGGGCAGAGGAGACGGAATGGCAGGGAGAGAATCCTTCCAGCAATGAAAATATCACACAGATGGATGAAGATGGAAATGTTACACAGGCGCAGACAGAGAATGGAAAAATTCTGGAAGATACAGCAGAGTCACGGGCAAATAGTGGACAGATTGTAAATTTTAATATTGGAAATGTAGGAATTACTAATTTTGTGAATGCAGAGACTGGAGAAGCTGGGTATACAAATGGAGCTTATGGTGCAGATGCTGCATATCTGGGAATGAGCGGAGGAAAAATAAAGTTTATGCTGTCCGGGGTCGTGGGGCTCGTTGACCCGTCTGCTGTGCAGATTGTTCACAAGACTTCTGCAAAATCGGTCAGTCATTATATTGTTCAGAATGGAAAGCTGATTCATAATATTACTATAAATATGAACGCAGAATCTTATGCGAGCCGTCTGAATAATGGAAATGCACCTTCCTATTTAAAAGAAGGCATAAAATATTACAGCTATGACGGGCATTACTTTTATGAGGAAAACAGATTTTCTGAAATGCTGGAAGATTATGTAAACGGGAACAGGAGCAGAGCAGTAAATGCAGATTCACCATATTATAATTATTATCAATTTCTTCCACTTAGAAGTCAGACCAGCTTAGAAGGTGTATTAACAGAACTGGTCAATGCGAAAAGTGGAACATCTTCTAAAATGTATAATTCAGGTTCTATATTTGTTAATATGCAGAATACATATGGGGTCAATGCATTGTTAATGGCGGGAGTGGCTGCCAACGAAAGTGCATGGGGAAACAGCAGCATTGCCCAGACAAAAAATAACTTGTTTGGATTAAATGCAGTAGATTCAGCGCCAGGAGCAAGTGCGGATACCTATACGAGCCCTGAGCATTGCATCAGAGAGTTTGCAGATGTCTGGATGTCCCGTGGATATCTTTATGCAGAAGACTGGAGGTATTTTGGAGGATTTCTTGGAAATAAAGCAAGTGGAATTAATGTGAAATATGCTTCGGATCCATATTGGGGGGAAAAAGCGGCTGCAGTTTCGTGGGGGCTGAATGACAGTGCGGGAGGAGGCGATGCCAATACATATACTCTGGCGATAAAAAGTGGAAATACCGATGTAAATATAAGGGCAGGAAGCTCGACAGGTACGGCAACTTTATTTACGAGTGGGACACAAACGGATACTGCTTATATTATACGAAATGAAAATGTGGAAAATGGATATTTTAAAATACAAAGCGATTCTGTTATAAATTCTGATAGAACCGGGATAAGAAAAGATACAGGGATATATGAGTTCGGAAGTATGTTTGCATACATAAGTTCTCAATATGTGTCTGTTGTTTCCAAAGGGAATGGAAATAATATAAATGAACAGTCTGGTTTTACCGATGTTCCATCTTCAGCGTGGTTTTATGATGCAGTACAGTTTGTAAAAGACAGAGGAATTATGCTGGGAATGAGCAACAATTATTTTGGGGCTACAGAGGAACTTAGCAGGGCACATTTTGTAACGTTACTTTATCGAATGGCAGGGGAGCCGGCAACTGATTTCGAAAATAAGTTTCCAGATGTTTCTAACGGCGCTTTTTATGCAATACCGGCAGTTTGGGGACAAAATGCAGGAGTTATTACCGGTTATCTGAATGGAATATTTGGACCGGCGGATGGAATTACAAGAGAACAGATGGTGACAATGCTGTACAGATATGCAAATTATAAAAAGTATGATACATCAATACGTGAAGAGTTAAGCAAGTTTCCAGATGCAGTTCATGTGACAGATTTTGCACAAGATGCAATGAGATGGGCTATTGGGACGGGAATTATTACTGGAGATGGGGGAAAGATTAATCCTCAGGGAAATGTAAGCAGAGCAGTGTGTGCCACAATGATACAACGTTTTGTACAACGATATGAATAAAATATGAAAATCCCTTTTGTAAGTGAATTTTGCAAAAGGGATTTTTGTATTTTTTTAGTACAATGCAACTTTCCGGCAATCTCTGGCGTCTAATATATGAAGAGAAACATCATTTGAAAGAAAAACAATGGGAGGAGGGGAAGAGATGATACAGCTTGTCAGAAAGGCAAAGAAAAAAGACGATCAGGCTTTCATGGAGCTGATTGGGCGCTGCAGAAGTGATCTGTATAAAGTTGCAAGGAGCTATCTGAGAAGTGAGGAGGATATCGCAGATGCAGTGCAGGAGACGGTCATCGACTGTTATGAGAAGCTCGGGACACTGAAAGAGCCGCGGTATTTTAAAACATGGATGATAAGGATCCTGATCAATAACTGTAATGATATTTTGAAGCGTGGAAGGAGGGAGTGCCCTTTGGAGGAAGCAGCATATGTGAGGGGAGAAAACAGGGAACTGGAACAGTGTGAATTTGAGGAAGTGCTGGATGGGCTGGATGAGAAATACAGAATGATCCTTGTTCTGTATTATGCAGAAGGCTTTAAGATCCGGGAGATCGCACAGATCCTTGATCTGGAAGAAAATACTGTGAAATCCAGACTTTCACGGGGCCGGAAGCAGTTTGAACAAATATATTGTATGGAACCGAGTATGCAGAGGGGGTAAAGAAGATGAAGAAAAATTTTGATGAAGAAGTAAAGCAAAAACTGGTCGAAGACGTGGAGATCCCGGAATGTGTAGATCAGGGAATTCAGAGAGCGTATGAGATACTTGGAATTTCGGAGGAGAAAAAAGTGATCCGGAGAAGGAAGAAGATCTGGCCGGCAGTTGCAGCGGTTGCGGCGCTGACGGCGGGGATTTCTGTCACAGCGGCAGCAGTCGGATATTATCTGAATGTAAGTCTGAAGGAAGAAGATCAGATGCTGAAGTATTATATCGAGGTGGATAAGGAACAGAAGGAAGCGCATCAGATTGAAGTCGAGCCGACCTATCTTCCGGAAGGATTTGAAGCGCAGGAGGCAGAGAAAACTTCCGGAAAGAAGACATATGGGACAAAAGAGGGGGACAGCATTTCTATTTTTTCTTATAATGCAGCAGATCTCTACCGGATGTCTCAGAGTGGACAGACAAATTTTTCAGAATATAAGAAGGAAAGCCATACTGCGATCGAAGGAGAACAGAAGCTGGATCTGTTTACAAAGAAAACAGAGAAGGTAGACAGTGAGAAAAAGATCACAGATGTGTATCTGTTCAATGAAGAAGAAGGATACGGCGTGTGGATCTGGAGTGAGAGTACCCTGGATCAGGAAGAAATCGTGAAGATTGCAAATGGACTGGAAGTATCTGTTCTGGAAGAAACTGTTCCATATCCGACTGCGGAGGAAATTGAAAAAGCAAAGGAAGAACATGAGGAGCTGAATCAGAAGGTTAAGGCTGAGGAGAACTACCGTATGGAAAATGGAGTTTCGGCAGATTCGGTCTATAAGATCGGAGAAGAAATAAGAGATACGACAATGGATGTACTGGCAGAGCTGGATCCGGATTATTCGAAGATAACGGAAGATATCCGGTTTACAGTACTTAGCGCCGAAGTGTCGGATGTGCTTCCGGCAGAGACATTTTCGCAGCAATATTTCATCAATGAGATGGGAAACTGGACAAATGCCGATACATCTCTGAAAGACCATCAGAGATACCGGGTCGGAAAAGAAGAAGAACTGAGCAGAGATGAGGTGGCAGAGCGGGGAGCGGAGACGGTTGGCTCCAAATACGTCATTGTAAAGATGAAGGCGAAAAATGCATCTGAATTTCAGACGGACTGGAATAAAGAAAACGGCGTGCCGATTGCCCCGAACCTTGTTGTCATGCAGCAGGGGGAAAATGGAGCATTGATGTATCCGGAAGAAGAGTTTTGGGCGGCAAATGAAGGGTACGATCTTCAGTGGGGAGCAGAACGTGGAGGATCATTCCCGGTTTATTTTGATAAACCATATTTTACAGAAGGAATCCAGGGTATGAAGGCAGGACTGTTTGTGCCGCTTGCACCGGGGGAGGAGATGGAATATACATTAGTCTATGTTGTGGATGAAGATCAGACTGCAAATATATATTTACAGTTTTATCCACAAAATCAGATGGAAGTCGGCGGAAAATATCTGACAACACCATATGTAGATATCAGACCGTAGAAAAGGACTAGAAGCAGAAAACAGCGAGAGTGAAAATGTAAGATCGTGAAGAAAACTTCTGTGAACGGGAGAGAAGAAAACAGCAATTTCCCGGCACAGAGGTTTTCTTTTGTTACAAAAATATTACAAAGCACATATTTTTTCTTGTGATTTTGAAAGCTTTATTGTATTATATATAGGATAATGGAAAAAAATAGATGTATGATAAATAAAAACAGATCATAGATGAGAAACGGGTGAACGAATTTTGATCAAAGATAATCAGAAACATTTTAACCGAATGCATGTTGTGCTGGATGCATGTGTGATTATTTTTTCTTATGTTCTGGCATGGTATCTTCGGTTTAAGAGCGGACTGTTTCAGCAGGATCCGTGGTTTTTATCTCTTCATGAATATATGGGAGCACTTCTCTACATTGTTCCGGGCTACTTGATGTTGTACTATTTATTCCAGCTTTACACGCCGAAGCGGGTGCGTGGACGGAGACTGGAAGCATGGAATATTCTGCAGGCCAACACGATCGGTCTGATGGTATTTACCTTTGTACTGTATATTATAGAAGAAGCAAACTTTTCCAGAAAAATGATCGCGATTTTTTTCTGTGTGAATATTGTGGCAGAGATTTTTATGAGAAATCTTGTGCGGCATTTTCTGCGGAATATGCGGAAGCGCGGTTATAATCAGAAACATATGATTCTGATCGGATACAGCCGGGCAGCGGAACAGTATATTGACCGGATCAAGGCAAATCCAGAGTGGGGATACACCATCCGTGGAATTCTGGATGACAATCAGCCGAGAGGAATGGAGTATAAGGGTGTCAAAGTGATTGGTACGATTGAGAATTTAAAGATTATCCTGCCGCAGAACCGCCTGGATGAAATTGCGATCACACTTGGGATCAATGAATATTCCAAGTTGGAATCCATTGTTGCGATGTGTGAAAAGGCAGGAGTACACACAAAATTTATTCCGGATTATAACCATATCATTCCGACAAAGCCTTACACGGAAGATCTGCTCGGGCTTCCGGTGATCAATATCCGCCACGTGCCGCTCAGCAATACACTGAACCGGTGGATGAAGCGTCTGATGGATATTTTCGGAGCGATCGTAGCAATTATTTTATTCTCTCCGGTCATGCTGATCGCGGCGATTCTTGTCAAGACGACATCTGAGGGACCGCTGATCTTCAAGCAGGAGCGGGTTGGGCTTCATAACAGACCGTTTTATATGTACAAATTCCGTTCGATGGTTGTGCAGGATAAGGCTGTGGAGAAAGGAAAATGGACGGTGCAGAATGATCCGCGCGTCACTCCGATTGGCAAGTTTATGAGAAAGACAAGTATTGATGAACTTCCCCAGCTGTTCAATGTCCTGAAAGGTGAGATGAGCCTGGTAGGACCGAGACCGGAACGGCCGTTTTTTGTGGAGAAGTTTAAGGAAGAGATCCCACGCTATATGGTCAAGCATCAGGTGCGCCCGGGAATTACCGGATGGGCCCAGATCAATGGATACCGTGGAGATACTTCTATTATGAAGCGAATAGAATACGATCTGTATTATATTGAGAACTGGACGATCGGGCTTGATATTAAGATATTGATCCTGACATTTTTCAAGGGATTCATCAATAAAAATGCGTATTAGTAAGGAGAGTATAGATGGGAACAAAGAGACCGTCCGGGAGAAGATATCCGGAAGAGGAAAGAGAGATGAGGAGGGCGAGAGCAGCTTCGGACAGAAAACGTGCTGCGCAGGAGGAGAAGAGAAGAGCGAAAAAGAAAAAGAGACGCAGGCGGATCATCCTCTTAGCAGTTGAGCTTGTTGTGCTTGCACTGCTCTGTGTGGCTGCCTATGCGATAACAAAGATGGACAAGCTTGATTTCCACTTTCTGGATGAGGATAAGCTGGAAGTGTATAAGGATACCGGACCGTATACGAATATCGCGCTGTTTGGACTGGACGCGAGAGCCGGTGAAAGTATCGAGGGCGGTGTGCGAAGTGACAGTATGATGATCGCCAGTATCAATAATAAGACAAATGAAGTGAAAGTGGTCTCCATTTTCAGAGACACACTGTTAAAGCAGCAGGATGGTACGTTTGACAAGGCGAATGCCGCATACTCTTACGGAGGACCGCAGGAGGCCGTTGCGCTTTTGAATCGGAATCTGGATCTGGATATTAAAAATTATATGAGTGTGGACTTTAAGGCACTTTCCGATGTGATCGATGCACTGGGTGGCCTGGAGATGGATCTGACGGAGGAGGAAGTGGTACATATGAATAACTATTGTGTGGAAACTTCTGAGGTAACCGGAAAAGATTATGAGCGGATCGAGCCGGAAGTTGCAGGAACTTATCACCTGAACGGAGTGCAGGCGACTTCTTATGCGAGGATCCGTGCGACAGCAGGAGGAGATTATAAGAGAGCAGAGCGCCAGCGGCTTGTGATCGAGAAGATCGTGCAGAAAGCGCAGAAAGCAAACTTAAAAACACTTGACAAGATCGTCGATACAGTACTGCCTCAGGTATCTACAAGTTTTTCGGCGAAGGATCTGATCGGGATCGCAGCGAATGCGCTCTCATACAAACTGGGAGAGACGCAGGGATTTCCATACAGTATTGCGGACACAGATGTGGTAGATGGCTACGAAGGATCTTATGTAGTTCCGTCTGACTTCGACGGAGATGTAAAAAAGCTGCATGAATTTTTGTTTGGTGAGAAAGATTATCAGGTGTCAGATACGGTAAAGGAGATCAGCCATGAGATCGATGTGATGTCCGGTGCAGCTTTTGAGGAAGGCTATGTCGATGAATATGGAACTGATATGTCTGACGGATACGAGTATGGTACAGAATCCGGATATGTGGATGATGGATACAGCGGCTATGAAGATGGCGGATATGAGACAGATGAGTATGGAAGTGAAAGCTATGAGGAGCCGTATTATGAGTAGGTCCGATGAGATGGTAAAACAAGGCAGGGGACATTGATGCAATGATGTTAGAAGAGAACAGAAAAAAAGTGGATATTGTCATTCCGGTCTGCAGGCCGGACGAAAAATTACAGAGGCTGCTGAAAGGACTGCAGGGACAGACGCATCCGGCAGAACATATTTTTCTGATCCACACGAAAACTGCCGGTGTCAGCCTGGAATGGTGCAGAGCGTATGAAAACGTACAGATCCGGGAGATCATACCGGAAGAGTTTGACCATGGAGGGACAAGAAAACTTGGAGCAGAATGGTCGGAATCAGAGTTTTTGATGTATATGACGCAGGATGCGGTGCCGAAAGATCCGTATCTGATCGAAAAACTGCTGGATCCGTTTCAGGATCCGAAGGTTGGAGCAAGTTATGCAAGACAGCTGCCGGATAAAGACTGCCGGTTGGTGGAATGCTATACAAGAAGCTTTAATTATCCACCGGAGAGCCGTGTAAAGACGGCAGAGGATGTGGATAAACTTGGAATTAAGACATTCTTTTGTTCAAATGTCTGTGCTGTTTACAGAAAATCGGTCTATGAAGAGATGGGAGGATTTGTTTCCCGGGCGATTTTCAATGAAGATATGATCCTGGCGGGGACGATGGTCAAAGCGGGATATGGAATCGCATATGTGGCAGAGGCACAGGTCATCCATTCGCATAATTATAGCGGAAGACAGCAGTTTCATAGAAATTTTGATCTTGCAGTTTCACAGAAAGAGCATCCGGAGATTTTTGCAGAGATTTCCTCAGAGAGCGAGGGGATACGTCTTGTGATTTCTACAGTGAAATATTTGATCAGACATAAAAAAATAGTTCAGATCCCTGGAATGATCATACAGAGTGGATGTAAATTTCTGGGGTATAAGATGGGAATGCATTATGAAAAGCTGCCGCAATGGCTTGTGCTGCGCTGTACAATGAATAAAACTTATTGGAAATCGCAAAAAAACTTATAAAATGATTGTAGTTCACTGGCAAGTACGATATGATAAAGGGTAGCTTACGGATAAAACAGACAGAAGAACAGTTTTAAGAGAAAAAGAAAGGATACAATTATGGCACAGAGACAGTCGAGAAAAAGGCGTGCGAGAAGAAGACAAAAGCGCGGATTTTCCACATGGTCATTGGGAAAGAAGATCTTGCTTGTGTTTGTCGTGGCTCTGCTTCTGATGATCACGGCAGGTGTTGTCTATGCGGCAGATAAGCTTGGCAAGCTGGAGCAGACGAAACTGGATACAAAGAAGTTGAATATTTCAGAGGAAGTGGATCTCGGAGATGGGTATACGAATCTTGCATTGTTTGGTCTGGATTCCAGATATGGAGAACTGGGAGAAGGAGTCAGAAGCGACAGTATCATCATTGCAAGTCTGAATAATAAGACAAAAGAGATCAAGATGGTATCGTTGTACCGCGATACGCTTTTGGAACTGGAAGACGGAAGTCTGAATAAGGCAAACTCTGCTTATGCATTTGGAGGACCGGAAGAAGCGGTTGCAATGATCAATAAAAATCTGGATCTGAATATCGAAGATTATATCGCAGTAAACTTTAACGCACTTGTCGATGTGATCGATGAACTTGGCGGGATGGATGTGACGCTCTCTGACGCAGAAGTTGTCCATATGAATAACTACTGTGTGGAGACTTCAGAGGTGACAGGAAAGTCCTACACGAAGATTGAGCCTGAGGTGGCGGGAACGTATCACTTAAATGGAGTGCAGGCGACGTCCTACGCACGTATCCGCTATACGGCAGGAGGAGATTTCGAGCGGACAGAACGTCAGCGGTTTGTGTTGGAGCAGATTGCCGAGAGTGCGAAGAAAGTAAGTTTCTCTTCCCTGAACGCGATCATGGATAAGGTATTTCCACAAGTGGCGACAAGTATGGAACTGGGCGAAATGCTGAAGTATGCAAAGATAGGAACAAGCCTGAAAATCGGTGAGACAAAAGGGTTCCCGGAGGCAAATACAAGTGATACTTTAAGCGGAGTCGGAAGTGTTGTCATCCCGGATGATATGATCCAGAGTGTCAGGGAGCTGCATGAATTTCTGTTCCCGGATCTGGAATACGAAGTATCTTCCACGGTGACAGCGATCGATGAGAAAATAAGGAACAAATCTCTTGAAAAGTCAGATGGATCTGATTTTGTGGAAGATGAAGTGAATTTTTATTCAGAACCTCAGTATTATGAATATGACAGCCAGGGGCAGGATACCTGGAACGGAGGAACGCAGACACCGGATTATGGTTTGGGAGACCAGACAGGCGGTTCAGGGGGAACCGGCACAGAAGGAAATGGAGATCCAGGTGGTGAAATCGTTCCACCGGATACCGGAGGTGATCTTGGCGGTGGAAATACCGGAGGCGATTTCGGCGGCACTGGCGGCGGAGAGAGCGGAGGAACCGATGCCGGAGCCGGTCAGGAGATGACAGAATATCATGAAAACGAACGATAAAGAGGATAAGAGGATGAAGATAGCAAAGAAGACAGCAGCATTTTTACTGGTATTATTTCTGGGAATCCAATGTATGCCGTTGACAGCACTGGCGGCGGATGGCACATTGTCATTCTCAGATCCGACTGCAAAAGCAGGGGAAACGATAGAGGTAACGGTGAAGATCAATACGGCAGAGGGTCCGATCGGAGACGGGCAGGTGCAGGTGACATATGATCCGGCATATCTTGAATTTGTAAGCGGAGTAAATGCAACGGGCGGAGATGGGACTGTTACACTTTCTGCATCGGGAAACGGAACAGATTCCGAACTTGCGTACAGTATGACATTTAAGGCGCTGGCAGAAGGAGAGACAACGCTTCAGGCAGCAGGGTATACCGCATATACGTTTGGCGGTGAAGCGTTAAACTTGACACTTGGCACATCGGCAGTCAAGATCGAGGCAGGAGACGGAACACAGACGGCTGCTGCACCGCAGCCGGGGGCGCAGACAATGATCGAGCTGGATGGAACACAGTACTTTATTACAGATGACATTCCGGACGCTTTGATCCCGGAAGGATATGAGAAGAGCCAGATCACCTATGAAGGGACACCGCATACGATCCTAGTCCATACGGGCAGCGGTCAGAAGATGATCTATCTTACAGATACGCAGGGTGAGGGCAATCTGTTTTTATATGACAGCGATATTGATCATTTCTCAGAGTTTGAGAAAGTAGACCTGTCAGGAGATTCCTATATCCTGATCACGGACGACAAAGAGAGTGCTAATATTCCGGAAGATTATGAGGAGACAACGATCCAGATCAATGGAAAGACTTTCCCGGCATGGCAGAATGTAGTCGATGCAAAACTTAGGGATTTCTGTCTTGTATATGCAGTAGATAATGCAGGAAAAAAAGGTCTGTACCAGTATGACAGCACACAGAAGACTTACCAGAGATATATGCCTCAGACAGAACAAAAAGAGGAGAAGGATGATACCCTTGTAGGAAAAGTTGCAGCATTTGTGGAAGAAAATCTTCCGAAGATTATTATAGGAGCCTGGGGGATTTTCCTGCTTATGCTGTTAGTGATCGTAGTACTTGCAGTCAAACTCCGTCATAGAAATGAAGAACTTGATGATTATTACGATCAGGAATATGATGAGGATCCAAAGTCTGGCAGAAAGGCAAGGGCTGTTTCCAACGATTATGGCGAGTCCGATGATTACGAGGATGACTACGAAGATGATTACGACGAGTCCGACGATTACGAGGACGACTATGAAGATGATTACGACGAGTCCGACGATTACGAGGACGACTACGAAGATGATTACGACGAGTCCGACGATTACGAGGACGACTACGAAGATGATTACGACGAGTCCGATGACTATGAGGACGATTACGAAGACGATTATGAAGATGACTACGAGGAGGATTATGATGGATCGGATGATGAGATCCGTTATGAATCAGAGGAATATGAAGATCTGGTAGGCTATTATGACGATGATGACTATGAGCTGGAACGAAATGTCTATGAAAATATGATCGATGAAGAAGAAGGATTCTACGATAAGAAAAGTGGGAAAAGAAGAGGGATCGATCTGATCTGATCCTGAAAGCAGGCATAAAGTTTTCAATGAAAGGGGAGTGTAAATCATGAAAATGAAAAAAGTAAAAGCAGTTCTGGCAGCACTTACACTGGCTGCGCTCCTGCCGTTTCAGACACTGGCGGCAGACGGAAGCATCATGTTTTCTGATCTGACAGAGGAAATGGGAAGAAGTGTGAAGACCGGAGACACTGCGGAAGTCAAATTTGCAGTGGCAGCGTCTGCAGGTGCGATCGGAGAGGCGAGTGTTACTCTGACTTACGATGCCAGTGCGCTGCAGTTTGAGGGAGCCGAAGGTGTCACTGAGGGGAGTGAAAAAGGAACACTCATTTACACCGGAAAAGGAGACGGAACAGCAGCAGAACTGAGAACAACACTGAAATTTAAAGTATTAAAGGCGGGAGATCTGTCTATCCAGGTTGCATCTTATCAGGTGACCTCCAGTGAAGGGACAGAACTTGCAGAAGTTGAAGCAGGAAGTTCCGCAATCACAGCGCTTCAGGGAGAACAGATACCGGCAGAGGGAGCAGAGCAGGATCCGGAGGAAGGTTCGAAGGGAGATATGATCGAGATCTCAGATACATATAAGATCACGCTCCTTACGGAAAAACCAGATCAGGAACTCCCGGACAACTATGTAGACACAGAACTGACTTTGAATGGACAGACATATCCGGTATGGCAGGATGAAGATAAATCTTCGTACTATATCGTCTATGCAGAGAACAGTGAAGGCGAAAAACAGTTGTACCAGTATGATTCCAAGGAAGGAACTTATCAGAGATTTATTGCACCGGAGGCAGAGAAAGAAGATGCATCCGGGATAAAGGGAAAGATCAAGAATTTTCTAGAAGGACATCTGATGCAGTCTGTGATCGGAGTGACAGCCATTGTCGGATTTCTCCTTCTGATGGTATTGATCCTTGCGGTCAAGCTTCACAGACGTAACCGGGAACTGGATGAAATGGAAATGTTCGGAATGCCGGAAGATGAGGAAGAATTCGAGGACAGACCGGTTCTCAGAGGAAAAAAACGTCGTCATCAGGAAGCAGTGGAAGAAGAATTTGATGATCCGGGAGAGGAAGACGACTACGAGGATGCGGATTACGATGATGACGAGTACGATGAGGCGTACGAGGAGGAAGATCTTTATGAAGACGACTACGAAGACGATCTTTATGAAGAAGATTATGAAGATGATTTTGACGAAGAGGACTACGAGGATGATGACCGTTCCAAAACCTTCTCGATGGATTTCATAGATCTTGACTAAGATAGAAAGGTAAGGTCCTGACTTCAGAAAGACAAAAAGATAGCAGAATGAGCTGCTGCAGAACAAAGGGTTGTGGAAAAAGTGAGAACAGAATTGAGAACACTTTTTCTCTGCATCCTGAACTGCAGCAGCTTTTTATTTCTGTAAACAGCTGAGAAAATGATCTTCGGATTTTTTGAGCCGGTGAGAAGATTTTGGAAAGTATGTATGGAAAAACACTTTTTTTTAACGAAGAGAACACAATTCTATCACAAATATCGCTTATACTAAGACTCAGAAAAGCGAAAGAATATGAAAAAGGAAGGGAGACCTGTTTATGGACAATCAATATAATTACAATACACCAAACGATCAGTTTCAACATCAGACAATGGGAAATGGAGGACCGGATATGAACTTTGGTCAGCAGGATCCGGATTTTTCCCACAGAAAAAAGGAAAAGAAACCACGTGATCATAAAAAGGCGGCAAAGATTGCCGGAGGACTTTGCTTTGCGGTGGCATTTGGAGTGATCGCAAGCGCTGCGTTCCAGACAACGAACCTTGTTGGAAATGCAATTTTCGGCGAGAAAGTAAAGAGTGAGAAATCTTCTGATAAGAAGGTGGACAGCACTTCTCTGACGAGAACGTCAAGCACAGTGACATCAGATGTATCAGAAGTGGTAGACAGTGTGATGCCGTCAGTTGTATCGATCACAAATATGAGCGTGCAGCAGGTGCAGAGCTTCTTTGGAGGAACGAGCAGCCAGGAAGTACAGAGCAGTGGTTCCGGTATCATTATCGGTCAGAATGATACAGAACTTTTGATCGTTACAAACAATCATGTTGTAGAAGGAAGCACTACGCTGACGGTCAGCTTTATCAATGAAGCAAGCGCAGAGGCAAAGATCAAAGGGACAGATGCATCCAAAGACCTTGCAGTCATCGCAGTTCCGCTGGAAAATGTCGAAGAGGAAACAATGGATGAGATCAAAGTAGCAACACTGGGAGATTCCACGAAACTTCAGGTTGGTGAGCCTGCGATCGCAATCGGAAATGCGCTTGGATACGGACAGTCTGTCACAACCGGAATTGTCAGCGCGCTGAACAGACAGATCGATATGGAAGGATTTGATGCAGATCTGATTCAGACAGATGCTGCGATCAATCCAGGAAACAGTGGTGGAGCCCTTGTCAATGCAAATGGGGAAGTGATCGGTATCAATACAGCGAAAGTAAGCAGTGATGCAGTAGAAGGAATGGG
>JAPFCT010000124.1 GCA_026169575.1 Faecalimonas sp. | reverse complement strand
TTTCAGAGCAGCCTGATACACAGCATGTACCCATACCACGTGCAACAACGGCTGCGTGAGATGTCATACCACCGCGAACTGTTAAGATACCCTGAGCAGCTTTCATACCTTCGATATCCTCAGGTGATGTCTCAAGACGAACAAGAACAACCTTCTCGCCCTTAGCAGCCCATTCTTTAGCATCTTCTGCTGTGAAGACGATCTTACCGCAAGCAGCTCCTGGAGATGCTCCTAAAGCTTTTCCAACTGGTACAGCTTTCTTTAACTCTGCTGCATCGAACTGTGGGTGAAGTAATGTGTCTAAGTTACGAGGATCGATCATTGCAACAGCTTTCTCTTCTGTGATCATTCCTTCGTCTACTAAATCACAAGCGATCTTTAAAGCAGCCTGAGCTGTTCTCTTACCGTTACGTGTCTGTAACATGTAAAGCTTCTTGTCTTCGATTGTGAATTCCATATCCTGCATATCTCTGTAGTGATCTTCCAGAGTCTTGCAGATTCCTACGAACTGTTCGTAAACTTCCGGCATAACTTCTTTTAACTGGTCAATCTTCTGTGGTGTACGAACACCTGCAACAACGTCCTCACCCTGAGCGTTCATTAAGAACTCACCCATTAAGTGTTTCTCTCCTGTTGCCGGGTCACGGGTAAATGCAACACCTGTACCAGATGTCTCTCCCATGTTACCGAATGCCATCATCTGTACGTTTACAGCTGTTCCCCAAGAATATGGGATATCGTTGTCACGACGGTAAACGTTCGCACGTGGGTTGTCCCAGGAACGGAATACAGCTTTTACAGCTCCCATTAACTGTTCCTTTGGATCTGTTGGGAATTCTTCCCCGATTTTTTCTTTATATTCAGCTTTGAACTGTTCAGCAAGTTTCTGTAAATCTTCTGCTGTAAGGTCAACGTCCTGAGTTACACCTTTTTCAGCTTTCATCTCGTCGATCAGTTCTTCAAAATATTTTTTACCGACTTCCATAACTACGTCAGAGTACATCTGGATAAATCTTCTGTAGCAATCCCATGCCCAGCGAGGATTTCCTGATTTTTCAGCTAATACTTTGACAACTTCTTCATTTAATCCAAGGTTTAAGATTGTATCCATCATACCTGGCATAGACGCTCTTGCTCCGGAACGAACAGATACAAGAAGTGGATTTTCTTTGTCACCGAATTTCTTTCCAGTAACTTCTTCCATTTTAACGATTGCGTCCATGACCTGTTCCATGATCTCATCGTTGATTTTTCTTCCATCTTCATAATATTGTGTACAAGCATCTGTTGTGATTGTAAATCCCTGTGGCACCGGAAGACCTAATTTTGTCATCTCTGCAAGGTTCGCACCTTTACCGCCAAGAGTGTTTCTCATGCTTGCGTCACCTTCGGTGAACATATAAACCCATTTTGCCATGTCTTAACGACCTCCTAAAAATATTTTGCTTTAGTATAAAACATGAAAAATACGACTTTTTGCCATGAAGTCGTTCATCTTTTATATATCCAATAACGGATTTCCCCCGCTATCTGTATATCATTTTATCTGTTTTACAGCGGATAGTCAAGGACTTTCTTGGTAAAAACTACTGTTTTGTTACTTTTTTATCAAAGACAGAAAAAAGACTTCTGCTTTTTGTTAATCAATCACCTTTACCGTTTCGATCACCGGCTGTTCTTCTGATGGGATCGTACCATTATCATCGGTCGGTCTGGCATCTTCACAGATCTGATCCACCACTTCCATCCCTTCTGTCACATAGCCAAATGCCGCATAGCTTCCATCAAGATGTTTGCTGTCCTCATGAACGATAAAGAACTGGGAACTTGCACTGTCATTTGCCCGGGAACGTGCCATGGAGATTGCTCCCCGCGTATGGGACAGATTATTTTCCACACCGTTTGTGGCAAACTCTCCTTTGATCGTCTTGTCTGATCCTCCGGTCCCATCCCCTCTTGGATCTCCGCCCTGGATCATAAACCCGGACATGATTCTGTGAAATGTCAGCCCGTCATAAAATCCCTCTTTGGCAAGATCTACAAAATTTGTCACCGTAACCGGCGCTGCATCCGCATCCAGTTCCACTTTGATCGTTCCATAATCTTTTACCTGGATTTCTACATGATGTTTCCCACTTAAGAGATCTTTTGCTTCTTCTTTTTCCGCCTCTTCCTTTTCCGTTCTGCCTTCCGTGCTTTCCTCTTTTGTCTCCCCGGATGCTTTCTGACAGCCCGCGAGCATTGCCAGAGACAGAAGCGCTGCCAGAAGAAGATATCCTGCTTTCTTCATATTTTTGTTTCCTCCTTTTTCTCTTCTCTGCATTCGTACACCAATCTTTGTCACAGATGTCTGCAGAAAGTACATTCACTTCTATATTATATACGAAACTTGTGTAAAAATCGTGAATTTGACCTTCTCCCATCCCTAAAAGCAGAAAAAATCCACGGTTTGATACCGCGGATCCTTCTGTTTTTGATTTATTCTTTTTACCCTTTAATACCAGACTGTGCAACGCCCTCGATGAATTGTTTCTGGAAGATGAAGAACAGTACGATCATCGGGATCACCGCCATTACGGCACCTGCCATCTGTGCAGGATAGTTTGTAGCATATTGTCCTTTCAGTGTAGAAAGCGCCGGAGCTAATGTCATCTTAGCCGGATCGGTATTGACGATCAATGGCCACATGAAGTCGTTCCATGCAAATTTCGCTGTAAAGATCACCAGTGCTACGATACCTGGCTGTACTAACGGAAGCATGATCTTTCCAAAAATCTGGAATCTGTTACATCCGTCAAGTAACGCTGCTTCTTCCAGTTCTTTTGGCAGTGACATAAAGAACTGTCTCAATAGGAACGTACCAAATGCACTGAACAAGTTCGGGAGGAAGAGACCCGGCAACGTATTGATCAACCCTAAATTCTGGATGATCAGGTACTGTGGGATCAAAAAGATCTGTCCCGGTACCATTAAGATTGATAATAAGATCATGAAAATTGCATTTTTAAACGGAAAGTCAATTCTTGCAAATCCATAAGCTGCCATTGTACAAAACGCAACCTGCACCAATACGGTAATGATTGTCACGACAATCGTATTCAGATATACTTTTCCAAACGGCAGAATCTCAAGCACATATTTGTAGGAGTCAAACTGCCAGTGTTCCGGCAGAATTGACGGCGGTATCTGCATAGATTCCGGCAGCGTCTTAAATGATGTAAACACCATCCAGAGGAACGGGAATACTGTGACTGCGATACCTGCGATCAAAAGAATATGTATGATCAGATGATTTCTTGTAGATGTCTTTTTCATCGTATTTCCTCCTTTCCCCTAGTCGTAATTTACCCATTTCTTCTGTCCGATCAACTGGATCACTGTGATGATCATGATCACTGCGAACATAAAGATAGAAATTGCTGCTGCGTAACCTTTTTCACCATACATAAACGCATTCTGATAGAACAAAACGTTCATGGTCTTTACTTTGTTGAACGCCGGGTTTGTCACCGGATCGACCATCATATAGATGCTGTCGAATACCTGGAACGCACCGATCAGACCTGTAATCATTACGAAAAAGATCGTTGGAGAAAGTAATGGGATTGTAATCTTAAAGAACTGTTTTACTGGTCCTGCTCCGTCGATTGCCGCTGCTTCATAGTAAGATCTTGAAATTCCCTGCATACCCGCAAGAAGAATGATCATATTATAACCAACACTTCCCCAGATTGCCACGACCATTACGCAGAACAATGCGGTATGCGGGTTTGTAAGCCAGCTCTGCCCTTCGATTCCAAAAATTCCAAGAACCGTATTTAAAATACCGAAATCTCCGTGGAAGATCAGTTTCCATACAAGTGCTACTGCTACTGACATCGTTACTGATGGCAGGAAGTAGATTGTCCGATAAAAGGAAGTTCCTTTGATCTTGGAATTTAAGAGGGATGCCACTAACAGTGACAGCGCCAGCCCGATCGGCACTGTCACAACGGCATATAAAAGTGTATTTTTCATGGCGAGCATCAGATCTGGTTCTTGGAACAGACGTTGATAGTTGCTGATTCCGCAGAAGGTTGCCATGTTAAATTTGTTTACATCATTAAAACTGAACCAGAAGTTCTGGATAAACGGAAATACATAGAAGATCAGAAGTCCGATCGTAACCGGCGCAATAAATACGTAGCCTGCTACCCAGTCTTTCTTCTCACGTCTGCTCGCTTTCCGCCTTACTTTTTTCTTTCCTTCGCCCATTTGTATCTACCTACTTTACTTTGCGTTCATTTCATCAAGAATTGCATCTGCCTCTGGCTTAATGCTCTTACAAGCCTCTTCTAATGTGATTTCTCCCTGCCAAGCCTGCTCTAAGTAAGTTTTTTCAACCTGAGAAAGTTTTGCAGTCACTTTACAGTGAGGAAGTAATTCTGTGTTCGGTACATTGTCAAGGAATACCTGGAGATTTAAGTCTTTATGTGTATCTAAGAATAATTCCTGGCAGTCATTTCTAGCAGAGATAACTGTACCTGATTTTCCCTGGATTTCCTGAGCTTCTTTGCTTCCTAACCATAATGCGAAGTCTTTTGCTTCTTCTGGATGTTTTGTATTTGCAGATACTGAGAATGCAAGACCGTTGATGATATCTTTATCTACACCATTGAAAGAAGGTCTTTTTACGATTCCGTATTTTCCTTCTAATGTCTTATTATAAGAAGGAATCATGTAGTTTCCTGAGAAGTACATTGCTAACTGTCCACCCTGGAACATACTGTCTGGATCTGTATCTGTCATCTGCTGTAATGTCGGTGAAAGTCCGTCTAATACAAGATCTAACCATGGCTGGATGCCTTCGATTGTCTCTTTCTTATCCCATCCTGTTTCTGTGTTATCTTCATTTAAGAAATATCCACCGTTTGCGAATACAGCTGCATCATATGTAGTCTGTCCGGAGTTACGGTTAATTGCTGTCGGATAAACTCCATCCGGAAGTCCTGCTGCTTGTAAGTCTTCACAAGTTTTTCTGAAATCTTCAAATGTCCAGTCATCTGTTGGATAAGCAACTCCTGCCTGATCAAAGATTTCTTTGTTGTAGAATACGGCATTTGTATCAAAATCTTTTGGGATTCCGTATAATTTACCTTCTACTGTATATCCATCTACCAGTGGTGCCGGGAAATTATCATGTACCTTTAAGTCTGACTCTTTCTCTGCATCTGTTAAATCCATTAAAATTCCTGCGTCTGCATATTCTTCTACATGAAGCACGTTCATAGTGATGATATCCGGAGCAGATCCACCTGTTGCGCTCGCCTCTAATTTTGTCCAGTACTCATTCCATGTTGTAAGCTGTGTCTTCACTGTTACATTTGGATTTTCTTTTGAGTATGCCTCTGCCATCTGTTTCATAACCGGCTCTTGGTCAGAATCCCACACACTCATCACAAGCTCAACTTTTCCATCCTTGCTTCCGCCTTTGTCGCTTCCACCACATCCAGCTAACAATGTAGTTCCTGTTGTCGCAACTAATCCTAAAGCTACTAATTTTTTCAGATTCTTTTTCATTGAAATCATCCTCCTTTTTCTTCATACCATGCGGCAGTCTATCTGCCACACACGAACAGATCCATACGATGCTGCGATGGTCTTTGTGAATATTAGTTCTTTGTTTAGTCTTATTATATATTTTTCTGCGCAGAAATGCTTGCAAGATAATCCCATCAACTTGTCTTATTGTCCTGCATTTGTCATTTTAAACACTTTTAAATCTTTTTTTGACTTTCCTATGTCCATTTTGACGAGGATTACGGAGCTTCTTCCCTGCCTTTTTTGCTTCTTTGTCAGCTCACGGTCAATGTGCTGTTATTTTCTGTATGTATCCAGATTGATGACTGCTCCGCCTTTTAATCTGGATTCCTCCGCTGCCAGTGCGCAGTAATGACTTTCTACCGACTGTTCTACCGAAGTCGTACTTCTGGTCGGTCCGGATCCATTGAGCAGCATATCGAGAAATTCCTCGATCATACGGTTGTCCCCGCCGCCATGTCCTGAAAAATCGGTTGCCAGTGTACGCACATCGATCACTTGCGGCTCTTTTCCAAATACATTGACCTGAATCGTGTTTTCTCCCATGTCGGCAATGATCTCGCCCAAAGTCCCCATGATCTTGGCATAACGGTTTCCCGCAGCTGTATACGCAGTAAATGCACACATCGTATGGCTGATCGTAGAACCGTCTGTCATATTGAGATTCACAACCTGATGATCTACAACATTGTTGTCACAGTGATACACACATCTTCCATATGGCCCGTTCTGGAGCGCTTCGGTGATCGTTTCTACCGTCGGTTCGAGCGCAAGAACATTGACCGGCCAGTCTGTATTCCCGTGCTGCACTCCGGTCACCGGATCTGTAATGTAAATTTTCTCCGCATCGTACGGGCACTGGTCTTTGACTTTGCAGCCGTCCATACATCTGTGTGCAGCGCCCTCTGGCGCCTTGTCTTCCCGGAACAAGTATGTATTTCCAAAAGAGGATACCGATTTACATGTCTTTCCGGTCAGCCACAGCAAAATATCCATGTCATGGCAGCATTTCTGCAGGATCATCGGACTTGTCGTATCTGAATTTCTCCAGTTTCCCCTGACAAAGCTGTGCGCCTGATGCCAGTATCCTACATTCTCTACGGAATTGACGGATACGACTTCCCCGATCGTTCCGTCATCGATCAGATCTTTGATCTTTGTATAAAACGGCGTGTACCTGAGTACATGACAGACAATAACTTTTCTGTCACACTCTTTTGCAACCTTCACAATCTCTCTGCACTCCTCAAGATCCGGGGATATCGGTTTCTCCAAAAGTAGATGATATCCCTTCCGCAGTGCCGGGATTGCCTGCCCGACATGCTGTCTGTCCTGCGTTGTGATAAACATTACATCCGCAAGTTTCTCCCTTGCGATCATCTCCTCCGCACTTGCAAAACACATCTCTTCCGGAATCTGATATTCTTTTGCAACTGCTTTTACTTTCTCTGGATCAATATCTGCGATTGCAACAATTTCCATTTTCTCCGGAAATAATTTTGCAGTGGGTGCATACGCATCTTTCCCACGGCTTCCAAGTCCTGCCAGCGCCACTTTTATCTTTCTGCTCATCTTTGCCTGCTCCTTTTTCCTGACTTCTGTATATTTGCCTGATTTTCTGCTCCAGCCAGCCATTCTACTGGATCTGATAAGTCTGTGCCTGGAAATCTACGGTGACAACTGTTCCATCTGCGAATGTTGTTCTTTGTACTTCCGGATTTCCATCTACCATCTCATGGCGCACCATCTCACATTTTGCAACTTTTTCATGCAAGTCTGATACTACCTTGCATCTTCTGATCTGCTCTTCGATACTGATCTCCACTCCGCCTGCAAAGGAACCGTCTGTATTCTGGTATGCCCCGTCTCTTACAAGGTATGGCGCGCCGCCGTTTAATACCGCGTACAGCATATAGTCCTCTTCCTCGCTTACTTTGTCCATCATCCATGGCTCGATCAGACAGTCATGGTAAACAAGATTAAATAACGGTACCGGAATTCCTCTCTTCGGGCTTCCCGGACGATCCAGCATGAAATCATACGGCGCATAATGGCAGAAAACAAGGCTTGGAACTGCCCAGTCATTGACTTCTTCCGAACTTGGCAGAATGCCTTTGGATAAAAGGTATTCAAAGCATGCATTTCTGTACTCGTAGCATTCTCTTCTTGTCATCTTATGCCATGGATGCGAACACTCATCTCCCTCATTGCAGGTAAATACATCCAGATAAGCGCAGTCCAGTTCAATTCCGTTCTCTGCTATCTCCGTAAAGTTTCTCTTTACATAGAATGGCGCCTGTGTCGCACAGAGATAGGTCTGCGGACCTCCTGCCCAGTGTGCATGGCCCGGGATCGTCCCGTCTGCAAGACGTGTCGCAAAATTCTCATCAAATGTCTTTGCCGCATAGTAATAATCTCTGTACTGGTCATGGATTCCAAACAGATATCCGCATGCATGCATCGTATCAGACAGTTCTTTCATTGCTCCCCATCCGCCTGCCTTCTCACATGCAGGAAGATAATCCGGATGCTGGTTATCGTATCCCGGCTCTGCCCATCCGTCCAGATGCAGATATAATTTTTCTACACCGAGCTCATGGAACTTCCTGATTTCTTCTGTCCGCACAGAAAACGGTGTGAGGTGATTGTTCTTATTTGGATTTTCCGCATCATAAAACTCAGAGTTTGTCATTACCTGCGTTTTGATTCCCTTATGTAAAAATGCGGATCCGATCAGCTGGTCGACTGACGGTGTCTTTACCGCTTTCTCCGCCAGTGATTTGAACCTTCCTTTTTCAATCACATAGCTTCTGTAAATCTTACAGAGATCATTGTAATCACAGTCATTTTTGAAACTATATTTCATCACGCGGCGGTAATCCATCTTTCCAAGACTTGGCTCCCAGCGGATCCCCACATATGTGTATGGTCCCTCTGCCGGATGTTCTGCGTAATATGCCGCATTCCACGGCTGCTCGCAGATTGCGATATATCCAGCCCGGTCACGCACCTGTCCAAACCATGGCATATACGCTCCCGCGGTTCCCATAAATCCGTCAAATACAACTTTTTCAACTGCGGTCTTCCATGTATTTGGAAGCAGAATTCCCTGCTGCCAGTT
>JAPFCT010000015.1 GCA_026169575.1 Faecalimonas sp. | reverse complement strand
GATCTTGGCGGCGAGTATTGCAAGCACAGTGATCTTGTATTTTGTTCCGAAATTTTTTGAGAAAAGCATTACGGAGAGTATGCTCAATATTTCGGAAATTAACGGGAAATTTTCCCAGAAGATCCATGATACACTGGCAGGATTTCAGGTGTTTGTCTCTGCGCACCGGAGAGAACAGTTTGTTCAGTTAAATGACCGCACATCGGTGGAACTGGAGCAGGAGAAGAAAACGCTTCTCAGACGTTCGGCAAAGATGGAAATGTACAGTGTTGCAATCTTCCGGATTTTGGAGGGAGCAACCTGCTGCCTGACAGCGGTGCTGGCATTTTTAGGATCCGTCAGTGTGGGAGCAGTCTTTTCTGTCGCAAATATCAGCAATCGGTTCCTCAACGGAGTCAACAATATTTTTTCAAATTCTGTGGTCATGAAGAGTGGCGATAAGATTTTTGAGAAATTTCCTGGGGAACCGGAAGATGATGGACGAAAAGAATGTCCGGCAATCACTGACAGTATTGACGTGAAAAATTTACGGATCGCTTACGGTGACCATGTGATCCTGGAAGATCAGAATTATCATTTTGAAGTTGGTAAAAAATATGCGCTGATCGGGGAGAGCGGTGTCGGGAAGTCTTCTCTGATCAAGGCAATGATCGGACTGAATGACAATTACACCGGAGAAATCTGTTTTGACGGAGTGAATAAGGAAATATATAACCGCGATTCTGTATTCAGACAGATTGCGTAT
Organism: Faecalimonas sp.; assembly: GCA_026169575.1. The sequence goes on along the minus strand of JAPFCT010000015.1, from coordinate 774 downwards.
ATCAGTCAGGACGTACATATTTTTAATGATACGATCCGCTTTAATCTTACACTCGGAAGCGAGGAATATACAGAAGCAGAATTGCATCAAGTGATGGAAACTGTGAATCTGACAGAATTTCTCGATGACAAAGGCGGTCTGGATGCGATGCTTGGAGACAATGGAAAAAATATTTCCGGAGGGCAGAAGCAGAGACTTTCGATCGCCCGGGCGCTGCTCCAGAAGAAAACAATCTTTATTGTAGATGAAGGAACTTCAGCTTTGGATGGGAAGAATGTAGAGATCATAGAAGACGTGCTGCTGAAAACAAAAGGCTATACGACTATTCTGATTACGCACAATATGCGTGAGAAGGCAAGAAGCTATTACGATCAGATTATTCAGTTGAAGCGGCGATAGAAAAATAATAGTGGAACAGAGTAGCAGAAAATTAGGGGGAAAAAAGGAATAAGATCATGCAGGAGCAATCGTTTGACAGATTCTATGAGAAATACCTGGGAATCGGCAGTGGTATAGCGCAGAAGGAAATCATTTTTTGTGAGAGTAGATATAGAGAACTTCCAATCAATAAAAGATATTATTATGAGACAATTGCAACAATTTATCAAGGACAGAAAATAATTTCCACTACAGCAGATAGACTTGTTTTAACAGAGCAATTTTCAATAGAATCAGAGGAATATTTTAAGATGCTGGAGGGAAAACAAAAATCAGTTTCCCCAAATGAGAAGGAAATCAATAGAAGTGAACGGGTTTGGGAAGAATGTTGTATGT
>JAPFCT010000151.1 GCA_026169575.1 Faecalimonas sp. | reverse complement strand
TCATGATACATTTCATCTAATTCTGGCTGATATTTTAAAAGACTCGGAATTTCTACTGTAAAGGCATATTCAATATTGTTCATTTCCCTCAGAGATACTTCCTCTGGCTTCTTCGGGCTTCTTGAATCCGGCGTTCCTATATGCTCTGAAAACCTTAAAAGAGCCGTATTATATTTTTTTGTTTCTATTAGATGCTCCATATCCTGTGCCCATCTTGCGAAATCTTCATCTTCTTCTAGCATATGGCCAAGCATTGCCGGTTCGTGCATAACTAAATGCTCGACTCTGTCTGGATATTTACACAAAAAATACTGGCCTATCACTGCCCCTGCACTTGCACCTACAATTTTAACCTTTTTAACGTTAAGTTCATCTAACAACGCAAGAATATCCTCTGCCTGTTCCTCTATACAAAAAGTTGTCAATTCCTCGCTTTTACTTCTTGAATATCCCCGTCTGTCATAACAAATCACCTTATAGTATTGAGACAAAATCTGAGCAGTTTTTTCGTATAGAGCTGCGTCAACAACCACACCATGTATAAGCAATAATGGATCTCCATCTCCATAAATTTCATAATATAGTTTTCCATAATCACGCTTTAAAAACAAAATCTGTCACCACCATTTCTAAATCTCTATTCCTATTTTTTATTTTTGTAACTTTGATTTTCTTATTAGTCATATTATAATATAATAAATTATTTCAAATCCATGAAAGGAGATCTTATCATGCCAGTTATTTATTATACATATTACCTTTCCTCTTCTTCATCCATTTCCGATACAGTCAAGCAAGAGCATTTTTTTGGACGCGCTCTGCTTATAAAAGGATTATCTGAACTTTTCCATCTTACTTTAACTCATTCAGATTTGGACCATGCTCTGGCATATGACAATAATGGAAAACCGCATCTCACACAATATCCTAATATAAATTTTAATATTACACACTGCGAACAACTAGTCGCTTGTGCTTTCCACGATGATTCTATCGGAATTGATGCCGAACTTCCTGGATATTTCCCGAAAGTACTAATCGACAGAGCATTATCTGAAAAAGAAAAATGCTTCCTTCTATCCAAAAGTACTACCACTGAAAGACAAGAATGGTTTTATCGACTTTGGACATTGAAAGAAGCACATGTTAAAAAATCAGGTATTGGAGTTGATACCAATCTCAAAGATTTTTCTTTTTCTTTTGATGTAGATAAAAAGACTATAGCCGCAACGTGTTCGGATTCTTCCATTACTTGTTATCAAACAAAACTATCTCATGGACACATTTTATCTGCTTGTTATGAAAATACCTCTGAACCCACTAAGCTCGTTTTTTGCTCTCTGCCGCACGAACCGCAGAAATAACAATATTTCCTTTAATTTCAGCCACCGGTGCTCCTCTGGAACAATCACAAACAATGCTGTTAAATCCTTGAAGCATAGGACCGTACGCATTTGCGTGTCCGAAATGCTGAATTAATTTTACTGCCGTATTGCCGACATTAAGATCTGGCCAAATTAATACATTCGCCTTTCCCGCGACTTTACTTTCACGCTTCACCTTCTTTTCTGCAACTTCAGGAATAATAGCGGCATCTAATTGGAACTCTCCATCAATTGCCAAATCCGGACGAAGTTCATTTGCAATCTTTAAAGCCTCCGTAACTTTATCAACCAATTCTCCCTGTCCACTTCCTAATGTAGAATAGCAGACCATTGCACAGCGTGGCTCCCATCCAAGTAATTCTTGTACCGTATCACATGCAGAAATTGCAATACTTGCAAGTTGCTCTGCATTCGGATTCGTACACACAGCACTGTCTCCAATTGCCAAAAGCGAGCCTTCGCTTCCTTCATAGCCTGGTATATCTGCTAATCCAATACTGGAAATCGTACTGATTCCTGGCTTCATTCCAATAATCATCTGACCTGCAAGCAGCACATCTCCTGTTGTATTATTAATTCCGGCAAATGTAACATCTGCCTCACCGACTCTCTGCATAGCCATAGCATAATACAATGGATCTTCCATTCTCCTTCTTAACGCTTTTTCTTTAAAAATCGTTCCCGGAAGTTTTACATATTCATTGACAATTTCACTTGTATATTCTTCATTCTTGATATCCACAAATGTAAATACAGACAGATCATATCCTCTTCCTTCCGCAAGAGTTTTGAGTTCTTCTACGTTTCCTACAAGCACCGGAATAATATATCCGTCTTTGCCCACTTCATAAGCTGCCTGCATCATTTTTTCATTTTCAGCTTCCGGAAATGCAACTTTTTGTGGATTTTCTTTTGCTTTTGCATATATCTGTTCAAGTATACTCACAAATCTTTCCTCCGTATTGCTACACTCAATTCATATTATTCATCCAGCTCAAAAAACAAGGTTGTATATCTGCCCATATCGTAAAATACAGGTCGAACACGCACCGGAAGTTTTCCATCAATTTCTCGTGCCTTCTTCTTGTTAATTCCGAGAATTACAGCGTTGATTGACGGGCCTTCATCTAGCTGTACTTCTCCACATACATATTTTAAGCCACGGTCTTCCAACTCTAATCTTGCGTTTAAGACTCCCGTAAATACAAAGCTCTTCAACTGCCCCTTGCCGCTTAATGTTGTCCACTCTGTTTCATGATATCCACAGCTGTTGCATGCAAGATGCGGCGGAAATTCAATCGCTCCACATTCATTACATTTTCTTCCATAGATTACACCATCTTTTAAACCATTCCAGAATTTTTCCACAATATGTTCTGGATTCCAAAATTCTTCTGTTTTCATTCTTTCAGAACTCATTTCTAAACCTCCTGCCTATCTGCCGTTTCCTTCTTAATAATTTGCTCCCAGAATAATTGCACGAACATTCTGTGCTCCACCAAATCCTCTAAGGAACGTATATTTCGGAAGTTTCTTAATCTGCCGTTCGCCAGCCTCTCCACGCATCTGTGTCACAGCCTCAAAAACATCTGCCATTCCTGATGCTCCGAAAGCATGACCATAAGAAGTTCTTCCTCCATTTGTATTCATTGGCTTATCTCCGTCATAAGCAATTCTTCCATCAAGAACATATTTCCATCCTTCTCCCTTCGGAAGATAACCAATCTCTTCCGCTGCAAGGAATGCTGATGAACCAATGAAGTCATTTACATACAACAGATCCATATCATCTGCAGTAAGCCCTGTAACATCAAACACCTGTCGAGCCGCTTCTGCAGTTGCTTTTTTCTCAAGATGTGGAACGATCGCATCCAATACAGATGCCCCGACTCCTAATACTTCAATCGGCTTATCTGTAAACTGTTTTGCAATTTCTGTAGGAACAACGATACATGCGGCTGCACCATCTGCTACACAAGAATCACTTGCAGTTCTCAAATACTGTGTCATTTTAGGGTTATGACTGGATTTCATATATTCCCATACATCATCATAACCAGCTTCCTTCGCTAAATCTTCGAATGGAGTCCGACGGATTGCACGCGGACAAAGTGCTGCTGCACGGCGGAAATGATATGACTGATGCGCAAGTACCTCATCAATCTGTTCAGGACTTAAACCATTTTCTTTTGCATAATAGTTAATCCAATCATCGTGATTCATACCCGGGCCACCACCGAGATATCTTCCGTATGCGCGATCAAAAATAGAATCCAAATCCGGGAACAACACTTCTGATGTTAATGGCACACGCATATGATCCGGTGTATTCCCGTCCGGCATGCCGGTTCCCTGTTCACTACATCCTGTAAGTACAATATCGTAGGCTCCACTTGCAACTGCAAACACTGCTTCTTCCAGTGCAATATATCCTGTACAACATCCTTCTGAGTGAGAAAGAGAGCCTTTTCCTCTCATTCCAAACCAATCTGCCACCTGAAGATTCGGTGTAATACAGTTATTCAGAACATGCGGATTTGCAGATCCATGAAAAAAATATTGCACATCTCGTGGCTCCACCCCTGCATCTTTCATCGCATCTAGTGCTGCATATCCAAACAATTCACCATTTGTAAGTCCTTTATAAGCTTCGTTCTGAACACCGTTAAAAAATGGTGTTGCTCCGACTCCAACAATAGACACGCTTCTCATGTTTTTTCCAAGTTTTACATTGTGTAACATATGCTCCACGCTCCTCCTTACATCTCTTCCATTACAAAATCAACAAGATCTCCGATCGTTTCAAATTTTCCAAATCTGGCAACCGGAATCATAACATCAAAATCATTTTCAATAGACGCACTCATCGCTACACGCTGAGAAGATGCCACTCCCAATTCCTCTGCAATATTTGTGTTCTCGTTAATTG
>JAPFCT010000237.1 GCA_026169575.1 Faecalimonas sp. | reverse complement strand
CTCCAGATGACTGCGGATCAAAGCTTCGGCAGCGCCTTTGTTGTACAATTCGGTCAGTGGATCCAGGCGGGAGGCATTTTCAAGGATCAGCCGTTCTCGCTTTGCGGCATCGATATCGTGCAGATAGAGCAGACAGCGGATGTCCCCGGAGACCGGATCCTTCATCATATGTGCAGTTGCCTCGACCCAGTATGTTTTTCCAAAACTGGTCAGGTGGCGGTATTCTAATTTGCATTCCTGGATACCGTCTGCATAGCTGGCGAGAAGTTTTTCCCGGGAAAAGGTTTCCAGAAACTTCGGGTAATCTTCTCTGTGGATATTTTTGATTCCCTCCACCCGGAGATACTGGTCGTAGGAGTGGCAGAGATGTTCCATCAGCTCCCGCGCATTGATCTCAGAGAGGGTATCCATAATATCTTCCGTCAGGTTGATCTCCGCGTAGAACAGTGTGTCGGCAAGCAGGGCGCGCCGATAAGTTTCTTCTTTCAGATAAGCGTATTCGATCTCTTTGTGTTGTGTGATATTTTCAACAACACCGATGGCGCGGACCGGTTTATGCTGCTCGTTAAAAATCGCTGTCATCGTGATCGTGTTCCAGTAATATTTTCCGTCTGCCGCCAGGATCTCCACGGTGCAGCTGCTGTGGGGGATTCCCTGCTGGATCTCCCGGTACATGCAAAGGAAGGCGGAGGCGTGTTTCTTCGGGATGATCCCGGCGCGCACAAAGCTTTCCGGGACATCGCCCATAGTCTCGGGCAGACCGTAAAGATGCATGGTCTCGCGGGAGTGTGTGACTTCTTTGTCCGGGATATTATAGTCAAATATGACATTGCGCGTCTGCGTCACAGCAATCCGGAAGCGCTCTTCATTCATCTGTAGCTCCTGCTCGGATAGACGGCGCTTTGTGATATCGATCACAACACAGCTTAGTGCGGGAGCGCCGCTCTGTGAACTGCTGAAAGTACCTTTTGTCAGAAGATAGCGGATGGATCCATCTTTGTGGAAAATCCGCTGCTCAAATTCAAAGCGGGATTTCTGATTGCGGTAAGTGTGCTCGATGATCTCCATAATGGATGTCGCATCCTCCGGGTGGATCGTGGCGATCAGCTTATTTCCAAGCTGTGTCTGCATCTCCATGGCGGTGTATCCATATAGTTCGTAGAAGCTGTCATTTCCGTAAAGCAGCGTGAAATCTTCATCCATCAGTATTTTACAGACACCTCCGGGAATATTCTGGGTAAGTTCGCTGAGTTCCTGCTGAAGCTGGATCATATCGGTGATATCCAGACAGATGCTTGCCACAAAATCGGAACCGTTGTAAGAGATCACTTTCCCCTGGTCAATGACCCAGAGAAAGGATCCGTCTTTTTTCAGCATCCGGTATTCAATCTCGTATGTATGGTCTTCGGCAAGAGCTGTAAGAACAGCTTCGGTCGTGCCTTTCTGGTCATCCGGGTGGATGCCGTTGATCAGCTTCCCATCAATGAAAGAACAGTATTCTTCGCTGTTCTCAAATCCAAGAAGATGTAACAGTGGATCGCTGATGAAATAAAAAGGGAACCCTTCTCCGATATAGCCGCAGACAAGTCCGCCGGAAACTGAGTGGATCAGAAACTCAAACAGATCCCGGTGGAGCGGATCGGAGAGGGCAGAAAAATGATTGTCTGTCATAGGTGTTGCCCTTCCTTTATCTATTGTAATCAATTGTAATGTTTTCATTGGAGAGAAGTTCCGGCAGGCAGATTCTCTCCGTTTATTCTGTCGTTCGCTGAAATGTCTGTGGATATCATATCATATTGCAGGCGGCGGGGCAATGACAGAAAACCGAGGGCGGGGAGAAAAGGAATATCAGCGGCAGGCTGCGGTGAACGCACCGAACAGATCGCGCATGACCGGCGAGGTGCGGTACATACATTCCGGATGCCACTGGATGCCGAGGGCAAATGGATGGGAGGAAAGTTCGATCGCCTCAACGATGCCGTCGGAGGTATGTGCAGCCGGAACGATTCCTTTGCCGAGGGTATCGACAGCCTGGTGATGGAAGCTGTTTGTGTAGAGGGAAGGACCTGTGATGGTCGAGAGAATACTTCCCTTTGTGACGAATACTTTGTGGCTGATCTCATTTCTGGAGGCAGAAGTCTGCATATGGTTGATCGGCGCGTGAAGCGTGGTGTCGATATCCTGAAGGATCGTTCCTCCGCAGGCGACGTTGAATACCTGCATTCCCCGGCAGATCGCAAGAAGCGGCTTTTTTGTTTTTAAAATCGCGCGCAGCAGACGAAGCTGGAAAATGTCCAGCGTGATATTGGTTGCTCCAAGCCCCTTTGCGGGTTCCCGCCCGAAAAGGAGCGGGGTGATATCGTTGCCGCCGCAGAAGAGAAACCCGTCACAGAGAGAGCAGTAAGCCCGGAGTGCATCGTCAGACCGGACAAGCGGGAGCAGAAGCGGAACTCCTTTTGCATATTTGACAGACTGAATGTAGGCGTTGGTCACAAACTGGCGGTCATCGATCATACCGCAGATAATAATTCCGATTACTGGTTTCATAGTACACATCCTTATGTTTTTTATTATAGGATAGGTAAATATTGTCAGGGATATTCAGAAAATCAGAAAAAAGTGAAATTTTTGTTGCATTAATGCTTTAAAGTGTGATAGCATAGGGGAGAATATCGGAAATCTGTCCGGGATATCGCTGTGGACGGATTTTCAGGAAAAAGGAGTTACTTATGGAAAAAAGAGAAAAATTTACGAGCAGAGTGGGGTTTGTCATGGCGTGCATCGGTTCGGCGATCGGACTTGGAAATATATGGATGTTCCCGTACCGGCTTGGCGCTTATGGCGGGGCAGCCTTCCTGATCCCATATTTTCTGTTTGTCCTGATCCTCGGGACAACGGGACTGATCACAGAATTTGCATTTGGACGTGCCTTTGGGGGCGGCTCGATGACCGGGATCTCAGAAGTGTTCCGCGCCAGAAAATGGAAGGGCGGAAAGATTGCGGGGATGCTTCCTGCGATCGGTCTTCTTGGTATTTTTATGTTTTATAATGTTGTGGTCGGGTGGATTTTAAAATACCTTGTGATGAGTGGGACCGGGGAACTTGCGAAAGTGGACAAGAACACTTATTTATGACGATGCCGGTGATTTTTGAAAAAATGCCGGGTGGAGCGATCCTCGCAGTGATTTTCTTTATCAGTCTGCTCTGTGCGGCGATCTCCTCTTCGATCAATATGCTTGAAGGGGTTGTGGAAGCGATCATTTCCCACTCGAAGCTTACGAGAAAGAAGGCGGTGATCCTTGTCGGGGTCGTTACATTTGTGCTTTCGATCCCTCTGAAT
>JAPFCT010000402.1 GCA_026169575.1 Faecalimonas sp. | reverse complement strand
TTTCCTGCCCGGTGCTGGGAAAAGAAAATACCCGGAACAGAGAGGAAAAAGAAATACAGTTTGATGCAAATGGACATACATATCTTGCCAGGTGTACTGAAGTCCAGTGGGAGGGAAAACCTGCTTTTCTAAAATATGTAAGAGATATCACTACAGAATCAAAAGAAAAAAAGCGTCTGGAACAATATTTTGAGATGATTTTGCAGCACCTTCCGGGTGGTGTTACCGTAGTAAAATGCGATGTCCAGAACAGGCTTACTTTTGAATTCTGTTCAGCAGGTTTTCTGGAAATGACAGAGATGACGGAAGCAGAAGCACGGCAGATATATGCCGGGGATGAATTGAATGGAATACATCCGGACGACCAGAAATATGTAAAAGAGAATTTAATGCGGTGCCTTTCAAAAGAGTGTGATTGTTATGAGTTGCAATACCGTATCCGCAAAGGGAAAAGCAGCTATCTGTGGGTCAATGCAAAATATTCCCTGATCGAGAGCAGTAACGATCGAAGGATTTATATCAATTATCATGATATTACAGAAGAAAAGAAGCGCCAGGAACAACTTCGGGAACAGTACAATGAACTTATCTTTCAGCATTACCTGATGACTGGATCGGATGTACTGATGCTTGGTCATTGTAATATTACAAAAAACAAAATTCTGGCAATGGTAGATAATACAAATTCAGGGATATTAGAAAAATTTGGAAATGTCCGGGAAGAATTTTTTACGGGGGTAGGAACTTTCATTCCCGATAAGAAAGAGCGTGATTTGTTTTACAGCAAATATTTAAATGAACCCTCCCGCAAAGCATTCCAAAATGGAATTACAGAAGTTCTGATGTTCTGTTATATACAGCTTCCGGAAAAGAAAGAAGGGAAATATGCCCAGTTTCAGGTAAATCTGGTGGCAGCTCCGGACACGGGGGATATTACCGGAATTCTGACAGTAACAGATATTACTGAAAAGGTAATCCGTGATAAAATATTTACGCAGCTGTCATCAACAAATTACGATCTGGTTGTAGATGTAAATCTCTTTCAGGATACTTATCGAATTGTAAATGGAGGAGACTGGGACATTCCTGATACAGAAGGTGTGTTCTCAGAAAGACTTGGAAAGGTAAAAGAAAAAGTAATTTCCAGAGAGAAAGATTATTTTGAAATGATGACTGCACCGGATCAGATTCTGGAATACCTGAACGAGAAAGAGGTATATTCTTTTTCCTATTCCTGCAAAAATTATAATGGAGAAATTGTTACAAAAAATATGAGAATTGCAGCAATTGATCTTCGTCTCGGGCGTATTTGCCTTGTACGTTCAGATATTACAGAAATGCTTGTGTCTGAACGGAAAGAAAAAACTGGAACAGGCATTAGAAGAAGCCAGGACTGCAAACCGTGTAAAAAGTGATTTTCTTTCTTCTATGAGTCATGACATCCGAACACCAATGAATGCCATTATGGGAATGACCACGCTGGCGTTAAAAAATATTGATGACCAGAATAAAGTCAGAGATTACCTGAAAAAAATATCCGTATCTTCCCAGCATCTTTTAAGTCTCATCAACGACATTCTGGATATGAGCCAGATTGAACACAACAAGATACAGTTGAATGAATCTTCCGTCTGTCTGGAAGAACTGTTGAGCCATCTGTCATCAATTATGACCTTGCAGGCGCAAAATGCAGGACTGCATTTTGAAATGCGTACGGAAAATCTTACGCATTCATATTTTGTCGGGGATGCTTTGCGGTTAAAGCAAATTTTTATCAATCTCTTAAGTAACGCATTCAAATTTACACTGGAAGGCGGAAATGTATGGTTTCTTACAGAAGAAATCCCTCCTCATAAAAAGGAAATGGTCAGATACCGTTTTACCGTTCGGGATACCGGAATTGGGATGAGTGAAGAATTTATGGAGCACTTGTTTGAACCTTTTATCCGCAGTAAAAAAGTGTCCCGAGTTGAAGGAACCGGTCTTGGACTAAGTATTACCAAAGGTCTCGTGGATTTAATGGATGGACAGATTTTTGCAGAAAGCAGCCAGGGGGAGGGGACTACATTTTATATTGAACTGGAGTTTGTGCAGGGCACTTTGCCAGATACAAATGCAAATACTGTTCAAAAGGAGACACGCGAACAGAAACAGAGTCTGGAAGGTTTTCATTTTTTACTTGTAGAAGACAATGAGATTAATTCCGAAATTTTAGGGGAATTGTTACAGATGTGGGGAGCAGAATTTACAATAAAAAGAGATGGGCTTCAGGCGGTAGAAGAATTTAAGCGGGCAAAACCCGGAACGTATGATGCCATTTTTATGGATATTCAGATGCCGGTTATGAATGGATACGAGGCAACCCGTGCAATACGAAGCCTTCACCGCCCGGATGCAAAGTCTATCCTGATTTTAGCAATGACTGCAAATGCATTTGCAGAAGATGTCCAGTCAGCCCTGGATGCCGGAATGAATCATCACATTGCGAAGCCGCTGGATGCAAATCTGCTTTACAGTACATTGACAGAGATGCTTCATTCAAAAAATAGTTGATGAGAATAAGGAGTAAAGGAGATGGAATTAGGACTTGCAACTGATTTTGGAGGACAAAGTACAAAGCTTTCGGAAATCAGAGACACACTGAGAAAGATTTCGGAAGCTGGATTTACCCACGTACACTGGTGCCATGAGTGGGATGGAGATTATCTGTATGCCCGTTCCGAGATGCTTCAGATCAAAGAGTGGTTTTGTTCTTTCGGACTAAAAGCAAAATCACTGCATGCCTCCAAGGGAAGCCGCATCGCAACAGCCATGCGAAAGGATATGGAAAGCAGGAAAGATTTCGCGTCCTTTCACGAATACAGCAGAGCAGCGGGAGTGGAATTGATCAGAAATCGTATGGAACTGGCAGAGATTCTCGGAGCAGAAGAAATCGTGCTGCATTTATACATGCCCTATCTGACTTTTGAGGAGCAGCATGGCAGTGAAGAGATATTTTATCAGCAGGTATTTCAATCGTTTGATGAGTTACTGCCGGAAGCAGAAAGAAAAGGCATCCGTATCTGTCTGGAAACAATGCTGGAAATTCCTGCACAAGAGCAGTACCGGATGTTCGACCGGATATTTGCGCGTTATCCAAAAGAATATCTTGGCATCTGTTGGGATACCGGTCACACACATGTAATTTTAAATGAGCAGATGACAGAATTTGCCAGACGGTATCTGGATCGGATTTTCAGTGTTCATATCAATGACAATCTCGGAGGGCCACGTACCAGTATCTATGGCAGGGAGGAACTAACATGGTGCTGCGATATGCATTGGATCCCATGGGAAGGGACGGTCGACTGGGAATCTGTGACAGATGTGCTGGCAAAATCTCCTTATGAACTTCCGCTTGTTCTGGAATTAAACTGTTATGAAAAAAATCAGGAACGGTTTTTAAAGCGAAGTTATGAAGCCGGAGTAAATCTCACAAAAAAGCTAGAAGAAAAGAGAACGGCATATGTTTAACCTTCTAATATTTTTTATCAAATTCTGGCCGTTACGCTCTTGACCTTCGCCCGGCGCAAACGTGTAAAATGATAATATCATCAGGGAAAAGGAGATTATCATGAAAAAAGAATATACAATCCACGAAGTTGCAGCGTTATTTAACATTACTTCCAATAAGATACGTTATTATGAGCGAAAAGGCTTACTGACACCAACACGACAGTTAGAAAATGGTTACCGGAAATTTTGTGAGAAGGATATTCAAAGGCTTGGAACAGTTCTGATGTATCGCTCCATCGGATGTAGCATTGATGCGATCAGAACTATTTTAGAATCTGAGGAAAGAGAAACCTGCCTGCATCATATCCACAATCAATGGAATGCGGTAAATCATGAAATTCATCGTCTTTTTCAATTAAGAAAAATATTGGAACAAATAATCGATACCGTATATGAGGAACATGATTTAGAGGAAGCTGAGGCGAAAGCATCTCAGCTTCTGGCAGAAAATCTTAAATTTCTCGATCTACATGAAAAATGGGAAGACAGATGGAATTTTGATGGATGGGCAAGAAGCTATGATGAATCGGTCAGGAAGAATAGCGGAGCTCTGAATTTTTATCAGAATTATGAAGTACTGCTGCAAAAAGTGTATGCATCTGGAAGTACATGGAAAAATGGTAAGAGTGAGATTCTGGAAATTGGCGTTGGAACAGGAAATCTTGCAGAGAAGTTTTTAAATTCCGGACATAGGATCATTGGGATCGATCAGTCCAGGGAAATGTTGAATGTTGCGAAAGAAAAGCTTCCCAAACTTAAGGTCCGGATGGGAGACTTTTTAAACATTCCATATGAAAAACAGTCTTTTGATGTGATTGTATCAACATATGCTTTTCATCATCTGAACGAAAAGGAAAAATCAGAGGCAATGAAAGAAATGTTTCGCGTTTTGAAAACGGATGGAAAAATTATTTTGGGAGATCTGATGTTTGAAAACAAAGAAACAGAGAACGAATTCTTACAGACACTGACTCCTGAAGAACTGGAAGAAGTTCAGGATGAATATTATTCGCATATCGATACGCTTCGGTTGTTTGTCCAAAAATATGGAAAAAGGTTAGTATATGAAAGAATTGACAGCCTGAATTATATTGTAGAAATTTATTAGAAAAAGAAGAAAGCTATGCCCGCAGATCGCAATGGGTATTAGCTTTTTCTCCTTTTCCTGCCCGGAAAATCTTGACATGGCAAAAACAGATTGATAAAATAACAACAGTTTTCGCCATCTCAGAAGATACCTGCTGCTTGGATGGGATGGTGTGAAAACAAGATGAAAAACTGAGGAGGGACAGGTATGGAGTATATTACCTTGATAGGAATTCTGATCGTCATTGTTGGATTTGCTTTGAAACTAGATAATATTTTGACGATTATGATCGCGCTGATCGCAACGGGACTGGTTGGTGGCCTTGGAATAGACGGTCTTCTGGAGACGCTTGGGACAAGCTTTATCGATAACCGGAACATGACTGTTTTCATTCTTGTAATGCTTGTGACCGGGACTCTTGAGCGGAGTGGCCTGAAGGAGGCGGCAGCCGCTTTGATCGGGAAAGTCAAAGGAGCTTCTGCAAGCGTCGTCATTGCCGCATACGGTGTGATGCGTGCAGTCTTCGGAGCCTTTAATGTCGGTTTTGGAGGGGTTGCAGGTTTCGTAAGACCAGTTGTGATGCCGATGGTGACAGCAGCAATCGAGAAAAAGGAAGGTACGGTCAGTGAGGAACATGAAGAAGAAGTAAAAGGGATGGCTGCCGGTATGGAGAACATTATGTGGTTCTTTTTCCAGGTATTATTTATCGGAGGAAGCGGCGGACTCCTTGTGCAGGGAACACTTGCAGGGCTCGGATACGATGTAAGTCTTGTTGACCTTGCAAAAGTAGAGATTCCGGTTGCAATTTTTTCTTTAATCTTAACGATTATCTACTATTTCCTGAAAGATAAAAAAATATCAAAGAAATGTTATAAAAACAAACAGTAGGAGGGAGGAAACATATGGCGTTTTTTATGGATGCCGAGGTGACACTCGGAACAAAATTACTTGAGCTCTTTTATATATTAACGGGTCTGATCACAATCTACACCGGTGTAAAAAATGCAAGAGACACGGAGAATCCTTCTCGCACGGGAACTGCCATTTTCTGGATCATTCTTGGAGTTATCATTGCGTTTGGCCGCTGGATCCCGGCGAAAGTGACCGGAATTCTTGTCATCGTGATGTGTATTCCGGCTGTACTGCAAAAAGTAAAAAGCGGGAAAATTGAAAAGCCTGGTGATGCAGAGACAAAAGCAAATTTTGAAAAGGTAGGAATGAAGATCTTTCTTCCGGCACTTTCTATCGGGGGCTTTGCTCTGGTCTTTGCAGTATTTACCGATCTTGGTGCGTTAGTAGGACTTGGCATCGGGGTTATGGTATCTGCCGTACTTCTCTGTCTGTTCTTAAAATCAAATACACCAAAGGTACTTTTAAATGACTCTGAGCGCATGATCTCCACAGTAGGACCACTTAGTATGCTCCCACAGCTTCTGGCATGTCTTGGAGCAGTCTTTACAGCAGCAGGAGTTGGAGATGTCATTGCAGAGCTTGTCGGATTTGTCATCCCAAAAGGGAATGTCAATTTAGGAATTATCGTCTATGCGATCGGAATGGTCGTATTTACTATGATCATGGGAAATGCATTTGCGGCGATCACTGTTATGACTGTCGGAATCGGGGCGCCGTTCGTACTTGCATACGGAGCGGATCCGGTTGTGATCGGTATGGTAGGGCTTACTTGCGGATTTTGCGGAACACTGCTCACACCGATGGCAGCGAATTTCAATATTGTGCCGGTAGCGCTTCTGGATATGAAAAATAAATTTACAGTGATCAAGAATCAGGTTGTGATCGCACTGATCATGCTGGTATTCCAGATCTGTTATATGATCGCACTAAAATAAAAATGTACTGCCATGTTCCTCATGGCAGAGAAATATGCAAAAAATTTTTTTCATGGAGGTATCAGAGATGAAAATTTTAATTACCGGATTTGACCCATTTGGAGGAGAATGTGTAAACCCTGCCTATGAGGCGGTAAAACTTCTTCCGGACACGATTGGAAATGTCCAGATCGTAAAAATGGAAATTCCAACTGTATTTGGAGAAGCTGGAAAAGCGGTAGAAAAAGGAATCCTTGAACATCAGCCGGATGCAGTGATCTGTGTTGGTCAGGCGGGAAGAAGGGCAGATATTGAAGTAGAGCGTGTAGCGATCAACCTTGCAGAAGCTCCGATCCCGGACAATGCAGGAAATCAGCCGATGGATGTAAAAGTGCAGGAAGATGGCGATACTGCATATTTTGCAACAGTTCCGGTAAAGGCGATGGTAAAAAACATCAATGATCATGGAATTCCTGCAAGTGTGTCCTATACAGCAGGAACTTATGTATGCAACAATGTGATGTACGACCTTCTTTATCTGCTGGATAAAAAATATCCTTCGATCCGCGGGGGATTTATCCATGTTCCATACGCGACAGAGCAGGGAGTCGGAAAGCCAGTTGGAACAGCGACCATGGAACTTTCCACGATCTCAAAGGCACTGGCATATGCGCTGGAGGCAGTTGCCTGGAACGAAGAAGATGTAAAGATCCACATGGGAATCACAGAATAAAATAAATAAAAAACAAAAAACAGTGAGGAAAACGAACATGAATGAAATCAAAGTAAGTCATCAGAATACAGAACTGGCACTGAACACAGACACGCTTGGCATTGAGATCACAACTCACGGAGAAACATGGCGCTCTGAAAAAAACTATCAGCCATATTTCTATGTGAACGAGGAAAAAGTATATTTCAATCAGGCAGGTAAGATTGAGCACTTCCCATGGAATACCGGAGTCGGATGCGGTATCCGGAGTGTATTTTCCGGCTTTAACCTTTCCGGGAAAGAGGATACCTTAAGTTTTCAGACCGTGATCTGGATCGAGTATGCGACAGAAGATATTTTCTTTGAGCTGAACCCTCTGACAGAATCAGAGCAGCTTATCGGAAATTTCTACTGGCCGGGACAGATGGAATTTTCTAAAAAGGCAAGCGACTGGTATACCGTCATTACAAACCGGCAGGGGCTTTTGATCCCAAATGACTGGAAATATGATGCGGGAAAAATCGTGTTTGACGGACAGATGTGTAGTGCGGGAGCATTCATGCCGTGGTTTGGTCAGGTAAGACCGGGATCTGCTTATATTGCGATCGTCTGTGATCCATGGGATGCAGGCTATCAGGTAGAACATCCTGCAGATTCTGACTACTGCCATGTATCTGTCAGATGGCTTCCAAGCCTCGGAAAGCTTTCCTATAAACGTACTGTGAAATACCGTTTCTTAAAAGATGCGGATTACAACGATCTGTGTAAAGTATACAGAACTTATGCAAAAGAAAAATCACTTCTTGTCACGCTGAAAGAAAAGGCTGCAAAAAATCCGGTGGTAGATAAATTCATCGGTTCTGCGATTGTACATACCGGGATCAAGACGCATGTATCTCCGGACTCATATTATTATGATAAAGAACATCCGGAAAAAAATGACGAAGTGATTCCGTTTGCGGTAAGAGAAGCGCAGATGCAGAAATTAAAAGAGTATGGTCTTAAAAAAGTATATCTGCACCTCGACGGATGGGGAAATCCTGGATATGACAATCAGCATCCGGATTATCTGCCGGCATGCGAGGAGGCAGGCGGATGGGAGGCAATGCGTTCGCTGTCCGACCGCATGAAAGAGATGAATTATATCTTCGCGATTCACGATCAGTACCGTGATTACTACTTTGATGCAAAGACCTATGATCCGGAATTCTCTATGATCTCCACGGAAGGAAAGAAACCGGATTTCTGCCGGTGGGCAGGCGGATGGCAGACATACATCTGCGCAAGCCAGTCACCACTTTATCTGAGACGGAATTTCACCGAACTGTTCCGCCAGGGCATCCATCTGGAAGGAACTTATCTGGATGTATTTACCTGTAATGAACCGGACGAATGTGCGCATCCATGGCATACAATGACAAGAAAGGAATGTCTGGAATATCGGAAAAACTGCTTTGACTTCTTAAATGCAAATGATATCATTGCAAGTTCCGAGGAGACGATCGACTGGGCAGTACCGAGTCTTGTGACAGCCCACTATAGTCCGTATTCTTTCATGGTAGAAGAAAATGGCTCCACACTCGGTGTTCCGGTTCCGTTATTTAACCTTGTCTACCATGACTGTATGGTACTCCCATGGATGATGGATGCTGACAAGCCGGAAGGCGACTATATGCTGTATGCACTTTTAAATGGTGGCGCTGCATACTTAAACTGCGAGGCAGAAGGAGAAGAACTCGAAAGAGAAATTACCCGCTACCAGACTGTGGCAGAACTTCAGGAGAAAGTTGCTTACTCTGAGATGGTGCGCCATGAATTTGTGGATGGGAATTATAAGAAGCAGAGAACATTCTTTGCCGACGGGACAGAGGTAAGCGTAGACCTAGAGGCGGGAACTTACCAGATCCATCAGAAATAGCAGAACTCATTTCGCATCAGAATATACGATCTGGAAAAGTAAAATATCAGATATGCAAAAGTGAGAACGTCTGACTGACAGAAGAGAGAAAGGATCCGAATTTATGAAAGATATGAGTGGCTATTATGATTTTTCCGGGCAGAAGTTCGGTTACCCGCTGAGTCTTAGTATCAATGGATTTTCACAAAATGTATTTACAAGGCAGAGCAGCCTGGAAATTTCCTATGTCCTTTGTGGAGAATATGAGGCGGTAACGGAACAGATTTCCGGCATTGTACGCCAGGGAGAACTTGTGATCATCGCTCCATATGATATGCATCTGTTAAGAAAATATCAAGACCGGGAAAATGGAAAGATACTGACAATCCATATTGATTTCGAACGCATGCCGGAATCGATGACCGGAAATCTCCGGGGGCAGTTTCGCTCCGGGATATTTAGCAGAAAGAATGAGCCTTCCATTTATTTTCAGATCAGACGTAAGATCGGAGAACTTGTAAAAATGCTGATGGATGGGAAAAGCAACCTGCTGCGTCTGAATGTGCTGATGGCAGAACTCGTATGCTTTTCTGCACACCGGGAAGATTTTTCCATGGAGGAACTCCCTCTTCAGTCAGAGTATCAGGAAAATTATCTGAAAGCAGTTCAGTATATTGATGAACATTTCAAGGAACCTCTGACGCTCGGCGATGTGGCAGAACAGCTTTCCTTCAGCCTGTCCTACGCTTCCAAACTTCTGAAAAAATATACGGGGATCCCTTTCAGCAAATATCTGGCATATGTCCGGGTGAGAGCCTCCCTGGAAGCGCTTCTAGAGGGAAAACAGCCGATCGAGCAGATTGCACTGGAATGTGGAATGCCAAATGGAAAGGCCTATACAAAAACATTTCGGGAACTTTACGGGATACAGCCAAGTGCATACCGCAGACAATTCCGGCAGAACCTCCGGTATGGAAGTGAAGAAGAAAAACCGATGCAGCTGGATGATGAGCAGAAAATTCTGTTGTCCCACCTTGTGTCAGAGGAGCGGCAGATTGTATACGAAGATGAACAGATGATCATTTGGAAAGAACAAGGAAAGATCTGCTGCCAGGCAAAAGAAGGATGGGCAAGCGCCGGGGTTACTTCTGATGGAACGGCAGAATTTCTTTTTGAAAAATCCAGTGAAAATCAGCACAATTTTTTCTGAAAAAATTTGTTTTTCTAAAAAAACAGGACAAAATCTGCCCATGAATATCTTTGAAAAGGCAGGTAGAACCGGCATGAATATGATACAATAAAAGAAAAATGAAACGAATACGAAGGAGATAAGACTATGAGTGCTTACGAACATTTATTTTCCCCAATCCAGATTGGGACAACAACCGTAAAAAACCGCGTATTTATGCCGCCGATTTCTACAAACCTTGCAGATAAAGGATACGTTACAGATGAGCTGGTGCAGCACTATGCTGCGCGCGCCAAGGGCGGTGTTGGTCTGATCATTACAGAAGTGACCACAGTAGAACCTACTTATGTATATTTGCCGGGAGATATGTCTATCTGTGATGACTCTTATATCCCAGGATGGAAAAAGCTGACTGATGCGGTACACAAATATGGAGCGAAAATTCTTCCGCAGCTGTTCCATCCGGCTTACATGGCATTTCCAATTCCGGGAACACCGCAACTGATCGCACCATCCAATGTCGGACCTTACTATGCAAAAGAAGCTCCGCGTGCTGTAACCGTGGAGGAACTGAAAGTGATCATCCGCCAGTTTGGAGAAGCTGCACTTCGTGTGAAGCAGGCAGGCGGTGACGGAGTGGAGATCCATGCGGCGCATGCTCATGGACTACTTGGAGGTTTTCTCTCTCCGCTTTATAATAAAAGAACAGATGCTTACGGCGGAGATATCCATGGAAGGCTGCGCCTGACTCTGGAAGTGATCGCGGAAGTCAGAAAGATGTGCGGAGAGGATTTTATCATCGATGTCCGCATCTCCGGCGATGAATATACCGATGGCGGCCAGAATGTAAATGATGCAGTCTATGTGGCAAAACAGCTGGAAAAGGCCGGGGTTGATTTCATCCACGTATCGGGAGGGACAACAATCATGCGTGGAAGTTCCATTCCTGCTCCTGGAACACCGATGGGATCCCACAGCAAAGTTGGAGAAGAAATCAAAAAGCAGGTATCCATCCCGGTTGCCACGGTAGGACGTATCACAGAGCCGTGGTTTGCAGAAGAACTGATCGCAAATGGGAAAGCGGATATCTGTATGATCGGACGTGCGAATCTCTGTGATCCGGAATTTGTGCAGAAAGCTCAGGAAGGAAGAGAAGACGAAATCCGCCCATGCATCGGATGCCTGCGCTGCCTGAATGGGATCATGTTCGGTAAACGTGTCGCATGTACGGTAAATCCGTCTCTGGAACTGGAAAATGAAGAGAATATCCCGACTGCAAAAGAGAAGAAAAAAGTGCTTGTCATTGGAGGAGGACCAGCCGGAATGGAAGCAGCATTTGTTGCCAGAAAGCGTGGTCACGATGTCGTATTATGCGAAAAAGGGGACAGCCTTGGAGGACTTGTAAAATTGGCGGCAGTTCCGATCGCAAAGCAGGAACTTACGAAAGTAATTCAATATATGGAAAGAAAACTGATCCAGGAAGGCGTAGAGATTCGTCTGAACTGTGAAGTGACAGAAGAACTGCTGCAGAAAGAATTTGCAGGTCATGAGGTGATCGCAGGAACCGGATCTGATCCGATCGTCGTAAATGCATTTACCGCATTTAAACATTGCGTGACTGCAGACGACATTCTTGCAGGAAAAGCATTTGCTGGAAGAAAAGTAGTTGTGATCGGGGGAGGCTCTGTCGGATGTGAGACTGCAGACTATCTCGCACCGCTTGTCAATGATCTTTTCCCGAGAAACCGTGAGATTGTCCTTCTTGAGATGGCAGACGGAATCATGCTTCAGGAATCTGGTCCGGGCAGAAGCCTTCTGACACAGCGCATGATGAAAAAAGGAATCCAGATTCACTGTAAAGCGAAAGTAGAACGGGTAGAATCCGATAAAATCTACTATACAGAAAACGGGGAAGAACACTGTATTTCTGATGCAGATACACTTGTGCTTGCCATGGGATACCGTCCAGATCCAAAATTAGAAGAAATGCTTCAGAAAGCAAATGTTTCTTACCATCTGATCGGAGATGCAAAGAAAGTTGGAAATATCAAAGATGCGATCACAGAAGGTTATCAGATCGCAAGAGAAATCTAGCAGATCGCTTTCAGAATTTCAGTAAGCTATAATTAAGAGAATATCATAGAGAGAATATCTGTAAACAAT
Source organism: Faecalimonas sp. (assembly GCA_026169575.1). The sequence goes on along the minus strand of JAPFCT010000402.1, from coordinate 6,473 downwards.
AGGGGACGAGAATGATTCTCAGTCCCCTACACCAAAATCTGTCTTTTCGTACAGCACTTCGACCTTCGGATCTTCCAGGAGATCCTTATATTTCTTCATAAACCAGTTCACCAGTTCCTGGTCCCGTTTTACATCGGTACTGTTATCTGTAAATACGTTGACCGTCCCCAGTTCAAAATACGTCTTTAGCATCTCGATATCGTAATCGATCATTTCTTTTGTCTGTCCTTTGATCCCGACCATCAGACATGGGGAATCAAAATAGGCGCGCACTTCTTCCGGTGAATGAAAATCAGCATGTTTATTTAAATAATCCTCCCGGAAACTCCGGTCAAATGTCTCCACACCGATCTTAAAAGTAATCGGGATCCCCATATAATCCCGCATTTTCTGCAAATGTTTCCGATACATCCAGTGTGCTTCAAAGAAGAGGCGGTGGATGTTTTTTTCTGCGATGATATCTTTGATCATCTTCAATGTTTCTTCCGGAAGTTCAAAACAGCTTCCGGAGTTAATCACTTCCAGCACACCAAACTCTCCGGTAACATGAGAGAGCACTTCCCGGTTAAGTTGATTCATCGAAGGAAGATCTCTGGAATTATCTTCAATGTAATCACAGAAGCGGCATTTCCCCCAGGCGCATGGACGAGATTTTAAAAGTACGATCTCTCTTGGATTTTTATTTGTAATCTTATTATATCTTTCCATGAAGTTTCTCCTTATTCATTGCTGTTTTGATGGATGATGGAAGGACGGACAGAAGCAGGACTGTCAGGGTGAGGACAATCCCTCTGTCTATATAGTCTGTCAGACCTTGCACCATGCAGATGCTGGCAGTCAGCCCCATACCGAGATGATGGAAGAGCTGAACAAGAAGTGCAGAACCTGATGAGGTGATGCCCCCAAATACACTGGCAGTGATCAGGGCGCTGACAAATGTTCCCGGAATACTTATCACAGCGGCTCCAGATAAGATTTTCATAAGGCTTTTTCCCCTGGTAAAAGACATTTTATGAAAAACGATCCCTGCAAGATAGCCTGAGATCATCTGGACGGGGAGATAATAGAGGGCATAAACATCTGTAGTCATGCCTCCGATCAGGTTGCTGATAATTCCCGGGATCATTCCGTAAACAGGGCCTGATACGGCTGCGGCAAACATCGTTCCAATGGAGTCGAGATAAACCGGCAGCCGTAACAGAAGGGCGATCTGTGCGCCTACAAGATTGATCACAGCACAAAGTGCAAGGATACACAGCCGATTTACAGAACTTTTTCTCACAGTGCGCCACCTCCCATCACCTGTTCTAACACCGGCAGACTTGCCTTTTGCGGCACTTTCAGTACCCGCTCAAAAAACATCTGCATAAATGTCACCGGAGAGGTATTGGTCAGAATATGGCTGTTTTTATGTCCTTTCCAGAAGTCGAATCCATCTACCACGCTCTGCCCGATACAAAGTCCCCCGGTCTCAATCCTTGTGCAGGCATCCATCCCACTGCAGAGTGTGCGGTCGATAAAATAGGCGACGGCAAGCGGATCGTTGATGACACAGCCGATGATCCCTTCCTGCATCCAGTGGAAATCAAAATAAAAGCGGGTGATCCTCTTTATGCGCTCCCCCATCAGTGGATTGACACAGCACATATACTCTAAGATATTCGGGGTCAGGACAATCTTTCTTGTCACATCAAGACCGACCATATGGATCTTTTTGTTCTGCAGGATTGGGAGCTCTTCAAAGGCGCGATATACGATCTCTGCGGCATGCGGGTCGCACCAGTAATTATATTCTGCGACCGGGGAGCAGTTCCCGTGACTTTTGTAACTTCCTCCCATACTGACCAGTTCCCCAAGTCCTGCAAGACACTGCGGGGTTTCCTGGATCACCTTCGCAAGATTTGTGAGAGGTCCAAGTGCAATAACAGAGACCGCCTCTCCATTTCTGGCGGCATCCATCAGTGTACGGGAAAGAAAATCTACACCGTTTTTTTCTGTTGTCTGATTGTCAGGTTCAGGGTAATGAGATTCGCCAAGACCATCCTCCCCGTGGGTATCCATAGCATCCACATAAGGGCGGACAAGTGGCTGTTCTTCTCCAAGATAGACTGAAATGTCCGGCCGGTCCATCCATTGCAGGATCTTAGCTGCATTTGCTGCGCCTTTTTTTGCCGGTACATTGCCTGAGACAACTGTGATCCCTAAAATATCAAGTTCCGGTGAGCAGAGTGCCAGCATTAAGGCAAGTGCGTCATCGATCCCGGGATCGCAGTCAATAATGACTTTTTTTGCATTCATTCTCCAATCTCCTTTGCTTTTTATTTCTGTGATCGTAAAAAGACCACGATACGAGATACTTGGTTTTTTATACTGGGAAGTTCACGAACCAGTCCAGAGAGCGGGATACTCTTCTGATTTTATAAATGCGAAGTAGAGTATAGCACAGAATCTGATCACTGTACAGAGCATTTGCACAAAATATAGAAAATCAAAAAATGCTTTACACTTTTTTTACTTTTTCTTTGCGATTGATTAGTCTGTCACAGCTATACTGAAAAACAATGAAACAAAGTATGCCGCTGATTTTGCGGAGAATGGGAGGGTATCATGAAAAATCAAACAGAACGGACAGAAAAAAACAAAATAGCCGGAAGTTTTACGACAAAGCAAATGCTGATAACCATCGCCGGTGGAATCTGTATTTTACTTTTGGCACAGAACGCAGCACTTTTGATTGGAGCTGCCGCTGTTTCCTGCGGTATTTTTCCGGCAGCGGGGAATATACTGGCGGGACTTCTTTATGCATTTTTTACATGGAAGGGCGTCTGCCTGTTTCTTAGAAAAATTATGAAACAGCAACCGGAGCAGTTTTATATTCCCCAATTTTCTATCTCGGTAAAGTGGCTCCTTCTCGCATTTGCCATGCCGCTTCTTCTACTGGTCATGGCGATGATCGCAGGCGGTCATTGGGAGATACAGTACAAAAATTTTGAGAAGATGCCGGAACTATTGACTGGCGGTATCTTTTTCTTTGGCATCGGTGGAGGAATCTCAGAAGAACTTGTTTTCCGGGGACTGGTCATGGGAAGCATGGAACAGAGATTTTCCAAAAAAGTGGCTGTTTTACTTCCTTCGGTTCTGTTTGGAGCACTTCATCTGATCGGAATCTCTATGGATCTTTTCAGTATTATCCAGCTTCTGGCAGCAGGAAGTATCGTTGGAATTTTATTTTCTGTTATTGTCTGCAAAACCGGATCGGTCTGGAACAGCGCATGTGTACACGGAATTTGGAATGCAGTTGTGATTGGCGGAATCTTATCAATCGGAAATTACCCGGAGGAAACTGCCATCTTTCAATGGAGGATGGATTCCGGGCACAGATTGCTTACTGGCGGAGATTTCGGAATAGAAGCATCGGTTCTGTCTGTCGCAGTATATCTGATTTTTACAGGAATCGCATTAAAACAAAAGAAAAAAATGTGAAACTGCGGAAAAGTCTCTGTTTTCATTGGAATCTTTTTCATAAAAATGTTATAATACGTTCATACGACTGTGTAGCGGTTCCTGCCGTTTTTTCTCCGGCAGGGAAGCTTGTGCATATGGCAGAAGATATTTTATCCAGTGTGTCGTAAAATCACTTGCTTTGGAGCGTGTCAGGATGACAAAAGAACAGTTTCTTCTTATTTTTTATGGGCAGCGCAGCATTATTTTAGGAATCCTTATTTGGCTTTGTATCCATTATTGCCGGAAAGGATTTTTTCGCTTTTCTTTTGAAAAAATGATCGACTGCAAGGGGAAACAGATACTGGAAAAGAAAAAACATTTCCTGGAAATGTCAGTGAACATCCTGCTTCTTCTGATGATTCCGTTTGTTTTCTTTCGCGTGCTGCTTCCGGCGGCAAAAGATCTCCCTTACGCGCTCAAAGACCAGTTCATTTTCTTTGAGGGAGCAGCCGAAGAGGGGAGCAATATCCACTCAGAAAATAAATGGGAGGATTACACCATTTCCATAAAGGATGCGCAGGGAGCTGTTATTAGGGTTGTACTTTATGGAAAGAATGGAGTCGATACCGGAGATTTTATTTCCGCAGAGTATCTTCCGCATTCCAGAGAAGGTATTTTACTTTCCCGCCAAAGGTCAAGGAGTTCCGATCCGCAGTCCAATGTTCTTTCTGGGCAAGTAGATGCACTACCACAGCCCGTACGGATCAGTATCGCTGTAGTATGGATCCTCTTGTTTGGAATACTGCTCTTTTTGGGTAGGAAGCAACGCCATACGGAAAAACATCATTCCCATACCAGCGTCATTCTGGTACAGATGCCCCCAATTCTTTTTGGAGCGCTTTCTGCCTTTCTCTGGATTTTCGGAATCTTCGGTGCACTTGGTATGTTTGGATTCGTCACACAGGCATTTCAGACTGGTGCTGACACACTTTATGCAGGACTGATTGACGGATGTGTACTGCTCTTTGCATATCTGCGTCTTTATTGCCGGAAAAAGCAACTGCTGATCAAGGGAGAATATATTCGGATAGAAACATTGTTTCAAAAAGCTGCCTTTCACAGAGATGATGTGGCATATCGTTTCACGGGACCGGATCATGACAAAATTATTTTTTATCAAAACGGAAAAAAGCTGACTTTTGTAGATCCTTCCTATGCGGGATATGAAAAATTACTTCGCTGGCTTGAAAGCGGAAAAGAAAGAGAGGTTTTTCAATGAAAAAGAAACAATCAGAAAATGTATCAGAGAACCGTCGGGAAGAGTTTGATTTTTACAGATGTAATCCGTTCCAGGGAATCTGGCGCAGTCTTGGAGCTTTGGCTGTTGTTATGGGAATCATCTTTTTTATTGCATTCATAGGATGTCTTTTCTGGAGAAGGGATGATCTTGTCGGAAGTGCCAAATTGCTGTTTCCTTTCTATATTCTGATGATGACCGGACTTGCAGTCTTTATTGGCGGAGGGGCATATGTACATCTTCGGAAGGTAGAACGTGCTGTCGGAAAACGGTATAAAGACCGAACAGATTTTGAGTTGCCGGAGCATCAGCGGGAATGGTTTACAGAATATTCGGTCAGCGCAGGATTTCAGGTATTTCACCGCAACTATTTCAGGGAAATCACTTATATCGGCTGCGAAAGAGAACCGGGGGACAGAGGATCCGGTTCCCAGACATACTATAAAGTATTTTTCATCGACTGTAATGGGAAAAAAGGTTCCTTCCGTTTAAATCACGATAAAAAAGAATTGTACCGTTTTGCTAAATGGTACGGAATGGAGAAGTATCAATGGAAGAATATTACGGAAAAGGAATTTTAATCGCCACTTTTGGGATTCTGTTGTTTTTTGCAGGGAAGCTGTGGGATGGGCAGAGGAATATTCCATCTTATGAGGAAGATTCGGTATCCTTTCAGCAGAATAACACAAAGGAACACCATTATCTGATCCGAAATACTCAGGAATTTTTCACCATTTTATGGGGATGCCTGTGTGCAGCCTTATGTATTACTTTCTTAATGTCTGGCATTCGGGATAAAATTTTTTCCGGAATTCTTTTTGGAATGCCTTGTCTGCTCGGTGTTGTGAATGTTTTAGTATGGAAAGTAGAAGTGCGGGGAGAAGATATTTGTTACCGCTCCACTTTTGGAACGGTCAGGCATTATTATTTTTCACAGATTACACATGGATGCTACAAAAGAAGCGGTGCGTTTCGAGTATACAGTGGCAGAAAGCGGCTGTTTACATTTGATGACAATGTAGCTTATGAGAGATTTCTGTCTGAACTGTATTCCAGAAACATTCCGATTGATTCGCTTGGAGGAAAGTATCCGGGGACAAGACGCAGCAGGATTGCTGCCTCTTTTTCAACAGTGGTGTTCAATGGAATCATGTCCACCTGTGGAATGATCCTTGGTTTCACATTTTTTACAGCGGAGGACATTCGTTTTTATTTTTGGGGCATTGTGATTATTCTTATCAGTCTTTTGCCATTTTTTATCTGTTATTTTCAGTGGATCGATGTAGAAAATGAGAAGCTGACGTACAGATTTTGCTTTCTTTGGCGAAAAACATTTTCAATTTCTTCGATAACTTCTTATCGGCAAAAGAAATTTTGGGGATTTGAAATTTTATATTTTTATGCGCAGGGAAAAATTCTTGCCTGCATTCCGATGAAGTATGACGGAGCCACATGGCTTCTTGCAAAGGTTCAGAAAAATATTTCTGAAAAGAAGAAAACTTCACATAATTTAAAACAAGAGAAGAAAACTTCACATAATCTAAAACAAGAAAGGAGTGTCTGTAGCAGATAGTCTGCTGCAGAAAAACGACAACATGCAGAAAGAAAAAATAACAACTCAATATCAGGATCTTATTTCATCCGTACCGGTAACGATCACTGAAAAGGAACAACAGATGGTAAACGGCTACTTAAGAAATGTCAAACTGTTAAAGCTGGTTACGATCAGTAC
>JAPFCT010000276.1 GCA_026169575.1 Faecalimonas sp. | reverse complement strand
TAATAACTGTTTACCTTAAAATCTTCTTTGCCTTGTCCTTCTTCATAGGAGGCCAGCTTTATCATCATCTTTACCCGTTCCTCATTTAACATTTTGTCACCTCTGTCTCCGTTCTTCCCCTCAGCTAAACGCTGTTTTTAGTATAGCATATAATCAGAAACCTTGTCCAACACTTATAGTCAGAAAATACACTTTTTGCACTCCCTTTTCCTTTAAGATCCGGGCGATCTCATCGATAGTGCTCCCGGTTGTGTAAATATCGTCGACCAGAAGGACATTTTTCTTTTTCTTCCAGCCAGCAGACACCGAAAATGCCCTGGAAAGCGCTCTTCTTCTCTCCTGCGGATTCATTGTCTTAAGTGGATCTGTTTTCTGTACTCTGCTGACTGCAAAAGACTCCACCGGAATCTGGATTCTTCTGGAAAGTTCTTCTGCCAGCACTTCTGCCTGATTGTACCCTCTCTTCTTGCGCCTGCTCTTATGGACCGGAACCGGAATGATCACTTCAATCTTCCACTGCCTGATCAGACCGGAAAACTGTTCTGCCATCCTGGCTGCATAATACTCTGCAAAAACACGTCGGTTTTTGTACTTAAACCGGTAAACAGACTGAGACACCGGCATTTTATGGATCCAGAGGCTTCTCCCCTGCTCGTAGAAATGTTCCATGCTCTGACAATCATAGCAAAACTCCTGTTCTTCATAGCGCACCGGCTTTCCACATCTTTTACAGCGCGGCTCCTCGATCAGCCGGACCTCTTTTTTGCACGCTTCACAGACTCCTTCGGAAGCCACTGTTCCACAAAATACACATGTCGTTGGATACAGTAAGCTCAAAATCTTTCTTTTCCATGTTTCTATTTGTTCTCTCATCTGCGTTACAGGACGCTTTCATACCGCTCCCGGATTGCTTCTGCCAGACTCGTATACCGTTTCTGCTCACTCTGATTCTGGATCATCTCGTAAAAAGTACGTTCATCTCCTACCAGTGTAACACATTTTTTTGCCCTTGTGATCGCTGTATATAATAAATTTCTATGATATAAAAGTCTTGGTCCCGGCAAAAGCGGGATCACAACTGCCGGATATTCACTTCCCTGCGATTTATGTATTGTGATCGCGTATGCCAGTTCCAGCTCTTCCAGCATTTTAAATGAATACTCTACTTTCTTTCCTTCCTCGTATTCTACGGTCATGATTTCCTGATAATGATCGATCTTCTTTACGATCCCCATATCCCCGTTGAAAACACCAACCCCTTTGTCGACAGTCAATCCGTATTTTGTACATACCTCCCACTCCAGCTGGTAGTTATTTTTGATCTGCATCACTTTATCGCCAACACGGAATTTCTTATTTCCATACTCTTTTTCCTCTTTCTTCCGATCTGGTGGATTCAGATATTCCTGCAGAATCACATTAAGCCTCTCCACACCGATCAATCCCTTTTTCATCGGTGTCAGCACTTGTATCTCATGCATCGGTGCATCCACATATTTTGGCATTTTTTCCTTTACCAGCTGAATGACAATACTGATGATCACATTTGCATCCTGCCGCTTCAGGAAAAAGAAGTCTCTTCCTTTATTTTCCAGGCTGACCGACTCTCCTTTATTAATCTTATGGGCATTGACAACAATATCGCTCTCCCCCGCCTGACGGAAAATCTTATTGAGTCTTACCACCGGAAAGCAGTCGGATTTTATCATGTCCTTCAACACGCTGCCCGGCCCCACAGACGGAAGCTGGTTTACATCCCCCACAAGGACCAGATGTGTCCCTGGCATTACTGCCTTTAGAAGTGCATGGAACAGCGGCAGATCTACCATCGACCTTTCATCGATGATGATCACATCTGCCTCCAGCGGATTTTCTTCATTTCTCCCGAATCCGCCCGCCTGATCTGCCTCCGGATTTCCGTTGACTTCCAGCAGTCTATGAAGCGTCTGCGCCTCACATCCGGTCGCCTCTGTCATCCGCTTTGCCGCACGTCCCGTTGGAGCTGCCAGATAAATATTCATTCCTTCGCTCTCAAAGAAATGGATCATCGCATTGATCGTCGTTGTCTTTCCAGTTCCCGGGCCTCCGGTCAGAACAAGCAGACCGTTTTTCACTGCCTCTTTCACTGCCGTCCGCTGCAATTCATCCAGCGACAATTCTGCATACGCTTCAATCTTCGTCAGCCGCTTTTCCAGATAGTCTTCTCCCACCTCATTTTTGATATCCAGCTCGTACAACATTTTTGCCGTATTTAATTCTAAATAGTAGAAATGTGAGGCATAGACCCTCTTTCCTTCCGGCTTTTCTTTGACGACAATCTTCTTTTCCATACAAAGATCCATCAAATGCCGTTCCATGTCTTCGATTTCAACCTGCAAAAGCTGACTTGTCCGCGCAAGCAGCGTCTGTTCCGGAAGATATACATGCCCTTCTCCAACCGCCTGAAGCAGTATGTAAAAAATACCGCTTCGGATCCGAAAATCTGAATCTGTATGGATTCCCACCTTTGCCGCAATCTCATCCGCTGTCTTAAATCCGACTCCTTCCACATGGTCTGCAAGCTGATATGGATTCTGTTCGATCACACGGTAAATACTCTGCCCATAATGCTGATAAATCTTTGCCGCAAGCGTCGTAGAAATACCGTACTTTTGTAAATACAGCATCGCCTGGCGCATCTCTTTCTTCTCCTCCACCTGAACGGTGATCTCTCTCGCCAGTCTTTCGCTGATCCCTTTGATCTCTGCAAGACGCTCCGGTTCTTCCTCGATGATCCGAAACGTATCTCCTTTAAATTTTCTCACGATCCGCCCTGCCAGAGCACTGCCAAGTCCTTTGATCGCCCCGGACCCCAGATACACTTCGATGGAATGGAGATCCTCCGGTTCTTTCACACGGTACTCCTGCACCTGAAACTGTGATCCATATACTGCATGATTTGTGTATTCTCCAGAGATTTCCAGAAATTCTCCCTCACTGATATAATGAAACATTCCGACACAAGTCAGCTCTCCATCCTCATTGTGCAAATGAAATACAGTATATCCATTGTCTTCATTCCGGAACACAATATGTTCCACATACCCGATTATTTTCTCCATCTTTCTGCTCTTTTCCTTTTCTTTTCAATCTGTTATTATCCTACCATGTTTTAAAAATCATGAAAACTCCTTTGCAAATTGCTTCTGAGAAAATACAACTTTCTCTGATCTTCCTGAGATTTCACGCAAAAACTGCCGGAAAGTCATCCTCCCTCCGAACAGCCATCCATTTCACCTCCGGCTTACTGTTCTTCCGAATCTATCACTTTCCGGCAGACTATATCTCATACGTCCTGCTCTCTCCTGACATCGGTCAGAAATTCCTCCTTGTCCCAGTGACGTCCGCAAACTGTCCGCTTCCCACTGCGACAACCTTCATCGGATCCTCTGTCACCATCGTGCGGATCCCCGTCTTTTCCTCGATCAGTTCATCCATTCCCCTGAGCAGCGC
>JAPFCT010000373.1 GCA_026169575.1 Faecalimonas sp. | reverse complement strand
GTATATTCCTTCACATATGTGTTACTGTCATAAATCTGTGTTGTCTCATCTGGCTTGCCGAAGAAAAATCCGGTTGTAAACTGGCGGTAAGTGCAGTTTGAGATCTGTTCCAGATACCACGGCATATTTTTCTCATACAGCGCCGGGTCCTTTTGATAATCATCGATCGCCTTGCGGTACGTTCTTGCCACAGTCGCCACATAAAGCGCGGTCTTCATCCGCCCTTCGATCTTCAGACTGTCGATTCCGGACGCCAAGATTTCTGGAATATGCTGGATCATACAGAGATCTTTCGAGTTGAAAATATAAGTTCCTCTCTCATTTTCATATACCGGCATATATTCTCCCGGTCTTGTCTCTTCCACCACCGAATACTTCCATCTGCAAGGATGTGTGCATGCGCCGCGGTTTGCATCTCTTCCGGTGAAATAGTTGCTGAGCAGACATCTTCCGGAATAAGAAATACACATTGCCCCGTGGACAAATGTCTCGATCTCCAGATCATCTGGAATATTGGCACGGATCTCTTTAATTTCCTCCAGAGACAATTCTCTTGCCGACACCACACGGGATGCTCCCAGCTTGTGCCAGAAATTATACGTTGCATAGTTCGTATTATTTGCCTGTGTGCTGATATGACGCTCAATCTCCGGGCAGATCTCCTTTGCGATCTCAAACACACCCGGATCTGCGATGATCAGCGCATCTGGCTTGATTTCCTTTAATTCCTTAAAATATTCCCTTACCCCCGCAAGGTCGTCGTTGTGTGCAAGGATATTTGCAGTGACATATACCTTCACATCATGTGCATGTGCAAATGCAATCCCTTCCTTCATCTCCTCCATAGAGAAATTCTTCGCCTTTGCACGGAGTCCAAATGCCTCTCCTCCGATATAAACTGCATCGGCTCCAAACATAACTGCTGTCTTTAATACTTCCAGGCTGCTTGCCGGAATCAATAATTCTGGATGTCTTGCCATAGATTCTTTCCTTTCTGTCATCTGTTCTTCTATTATACTCTAAGTGTATCACGCTTTGTGCCGACTGCTTCAGATCAGAGCCAGTCTTTACACCGTCTGCCTCTGATCTGAAGCAATCTTTACGCTGACAGTTGCACCGTCTCCGATCGGTACAATGGATGTCAGCAGTCTTTCATCATGCTTTAATGCGTATAAATATTCCCGCATCCGGCTGTGGATCGTCCGGTTCCTGCGCTCCACTGCAAACCGCGACTCAATGATATCCCCTTCCTGAAGGACATTGTCCGACACAAGGACCCCGCCCGGCTTTAACAAACGCATCACTTCCGGAAGGTAATAAATATACTGTCCTTTCGCCGCATCCATAAAGATAAAATCATACGGCTCCTTCAGTGTCTTCATCACTTCCATCGCGTCCCCCTCAAGAAGGGTGATCTGCGCTTCCTTCCCGGCTCTTTTAAAATTCTCCCGGGCGATCGGGATCCGCTTCTCATACTTTTCGATCGTCACGATCTCGCAGTCCTCCGGCGCATACTCACTCATCAGTATCGCCGAAAATCCAACCGCTGTCCCAACCTCCAGGATCCGTCCCGGCTTCTGCATTGCAAGCAGCACTTTCAGAAAACTCTGCATCTCTTTGCGGATGATCGGCACATAAGTATCCAGCGCCTCTTTCTCGATCTGCTCCAGGATCTCTGTATTTTCTGTGTCGAGTGAGTTGATAAATGTCACCATTCTTTCATCTACAATCATGGATCTTCTCCTCCGCTTTTTCTCTCTGTATCTTCCATATAAAATAAGGCGGAGAAAAACTCCTCCGCCGTCTGTATTCTATACATCCATAATGATCGGAAGGATCATCGGACGTCTCTTAGTCCGCTTCCAGATAAAATCATTCATCGTATCGCGGATCACTAACTTAATTCTGCTCCAGTCTGCGTTGCGGTTATTTCGCAGGCAGTTCTCAAGTGCATCGGAAAGCACCTGTCTTGCCTCTTCCATCAGTCCTTCGGACTCCCGCACATAGACAAATCCTCTGGAGACAATATCCGGTCCTGCAAGAAGCTGGTTTGTTCCTTTCTCCAGTGTCAGAACGACGATCAGAATGCCGTCTTCTGCCAGATGCTGACGGTCACGCAGTACAATATTTCCGACGTCGCCGACTCCGAGTCCGTCTACAAGGATCGCTCCAGTCTGTACTTTGTCCACAACTTTTGCACTTTGGTTGTCCAGAGCCAGTACCTCGCCGGATTTTAATATAAATACATTTTCTTTCGGGATCCCAAGCGCTGTCGCAATTCCTGCATTTGCCTTTAAATGGCGGTATTCTCCGTGAACCGGGATCGCATACTTCGGCTTCACAAGAGAGTAGATCAGTTTTAACTCTTCCTGACAGGCATGTCCGGATACGTGGGCATCCTGGAAGATGACATCTGCCCCTTTCTGGGAGAGTTCGTTGATTACTCTTGACACTGCCTTCTCATTTCCCGGGATCGGATTGGAACTGAAGATAACCGTATCGCCCGGCTTGATGCTGACCTTCTTATGGATATCTGCTGCCATGCGGGACAATGCCGCCATAGACTCTCCCTGGCTTCCGGTCGTGATCAGAACGGTCTTCTCATCCGGGTAATTTTTCAACTGGTCGATCTCGATCAGTGTCTTATCCGGCACATTCAGATAGCCGAGTTCTGATGCAGTGGAGATGATATTGACCATACTTCTTCCTTCCACGACAACCTTTCTGTCATATTTGTAGGCAGAATTGATGATCTGCTGCACACGGTCTACATTGGATGCAAACGTAGCAATAATGATCCTTGTATTCTTATGCTCTGCAAAAATCTGGTCAAATGTCTTTCCGACGGTCCGCTCTGACATCGTAAATCCCGGGCGCTCTGCATTCGTACTGTCTGACATCAGCGCAAGCACACCTTTCTTTCCGATCTCAGCAAATCTCTGAAGATCGATCGCATCTCCGAATACCGGTGTATAATCAACCTTAAAGTCACCTGTATGCACAACGATCCCCGCCGGCGAATAGATTGCGAGCGCAGATGCATCTGCAATACTGTGGTTTGTCTTGATAAATTCAATCCGGAACTGTCCCAGATTGATCGACTGTCCATGCCGCACAACTTTTCTTCTTGTACAGCGGAGCAGGTTGTGCTCCTTTAATTTATTCTCAATGATTCCCATCGTAAGCTTCGTCGCATAGATCGGCAGGTTCATCTCTTTTAATACGTAAGATAACGCTCCGATATGGTCTTCATGCCCGTGGGTAATGACAAATCCTTTTACCTTCTGGATATTGTCTTTCAGATAAGTAATATCCGGGATCACAAGGTCGATCCCAAGCATGTCATCTTCCGGGAACGCCAGTCCACAGTCTACCACGATAATACTGTCCTCATATTCAAAGGCAGTAATGTTCATTCCGATCTGCTCAAGCCCTCCGAGCGGAATGATCTTTAATTTTGAATTGCTCTCTTTTTTCAAGAACTACACCTCCATGTTTCATTCTACTTTCTTTTCTCTGCACTTTCCTTTTCTGCACATTCTTTACATTGTCCGTAGAATTTCAACTCGTGGTCGAGAACATGGAAATCCGTTTTCCTCTCAATATAACTTTCCAGTTCCTCTAAGAGATCATCTTCAAAAGACCATACCTTTCCACAACTTTTACATATCAAATGATGATGGTGGTGCTTTCCTTCCCCACCTTCGATCAGGTGTCCGATTTCATATCTGACGCACCCATCATCCAGATTAATCCGATCCACTAATTGCAATTCCAGTAACAACTGTACCGTCCGGTATACGGTCGCCAATCCAATCTCAGGATAGTCAACTTTCACCAGTTCGTAAATGTCCTCCGCTGTCATATGCTCACCACGATGTTTTTCAAGCACCTCAAGTACAAGAAGCCTCTGGTTTGTCACTTTCAGTCCCTGCTCTTTTAAAATTTTCTTAAACGCTTCCTGGTTTAATGTCATATGCCACCTCATCTGCAAAGTTCTATACTCAAATGTATCAAACTACATTTCAATATCAACGTCTTCTAATAATTCTTCAAATACTTTTGAAACTGCAAGAAGTTCTGTGTCATCCTCCACAACTTCATATACACTTTCTTCCTCTTCTGCTTTACTTAAATCTTTCAAGATCAGACATTCTGCGTCGTCCTCCTCAGAATCTGTGACAAGGATGTATGTCACGCCTCCTAATTTTGTCTGTTCCAATACAAAAAATTCTGCCGCCTGATCTTCGCCTTCCAATGTGAATGTAATCTTTTCCATAAAAACTCCTACACTTCTTCGCTCTTCTCTTCTGACTTCCGTCTGAAACAGATAGAATCCAGATATCCCTGCAAGATAAAAACTGCCGCAATCTTATCCACATATTTCTTGCGGTCTTCTCTTCGTACGTTATTCTCGATCAATGTCCGTTCCGCCTCGACTGTCGTCAGGCGCTCATCCCACATCGTAACCGGAAGTCCTGTTCTCCGCTCAAGCATCTCCTTGAATTCCAGCGACTTCTCTGCGCGGTCACCGACTGTGTTGTTCATATTCTTCGGAAAGCCCAGAACAATCTCCTCCACCCCGTATTCCTGCACAAGCGCTTCGATACGGGCGAGCGTCTTTCTTAACTTGTTCTCTTCCTTCCTGCAGATTGTTTCAATTCCCTGGGCAGTAAGACCTAAAGGGTCACTGATCGCGACCCCTACTGTCTTAGACCCGTAATCCAGTCCCATAATCCTCATACGATATTATTCCCATCCGTGATGCTCGATATACGCCTTCAGCATCTCCTCTACAAGTTCGTCCCGCTCCATCTTCATGATCAGACTTCTCGCTCCGTTGTGACTTGTAATATAAGTCGGATCTCCTGACATGATATATCCTACGATCTGATTTACCGGGTTGTATCCTTTCTCTTTCAGTGCCCCGTACACAATCTCAAGTATATCTTTCGCCTTGATCTGCGGTCCGGTCTCCACATGAAAGAACTGTGTATTACTCAAATCTTTCATCTTTCATTCCTCCGTTTCATACATTTCTATTTTAATATAAATGTACTGAAAATACAATGAATATTTTGTGAAGGATTTTTAAAATGATTCTCAAAATACTTTTCTGCGCGTTTTAAATTGCATCTGCCGGCCACGCATCTTCTCCTACCGTGACTTTCAAAAGTTTGCCCGAAAGATCCTGCCCGGACACAACTGCCAGGCGGATATACTCTTTTGTATGCCCGGTCCAGTATGTCTTTCCGTTTTTCTCCATCGTCTCTTCCACAAGGATCTCTGTCTCTTTTCCGCTGAATCCTTCCTCATAGTTTTTCCGGTTGCGCTCATCCATGGCAAGCAGGATATTGCTCCTTCTTGTCTTCTCCGGCTCCGGAACCTGATCCGGCATCACTGCCGCCTTTGTCCCCTGCCGTTTGGAATATTTAAAGATATGTGTCTCATAGAAATTGACTTTCTCCACAAACGCCCTTGATTCCTCAAACTCTTCTTCTGTCTCTC
>JAPFCT010000408.1 GCA_026169575.1 Faecalimonas sp. | reverse complement strand
TGCAAACTTAAAGCACTGCAGGCCCACCGGAATTCCAATAACCGTGATACACCAGAGGCACCCTGCCAGAAGCCAGCTAAGCCCTGAGATCACACCTCCACAGAGAAACCAGATTACATTTCCAAGACATCCCATACAACATCCTCCTCTCCATCTTTCTGATACCTTTGATCCATCACCGGAGCTTTTTCCCCTTTGTCCACAGATCCCTTTATTCTGCTTTTGCCCCGGAAACAGTGAATCCATATCTCACAGTACCGTTTTCCCACACGGCTTCTACTTCGTACACGGAATTGAGTTCTGCCTCTTTGATCTTTGCTTCACTTCCATCCAGCGGGACTGTATCTTCTGTAAATTCTGCCTCTTCCTGCGATGCAGTCTCCATATTCCACCTCTTCACTGTAACCTGATCCGGTCTTCTGGAAAATAGGAGCTTCAGACTCCGGTCTCCGGCATCACACAGAATCTCCGGAAGCGCTCCGGCCTGATACTGCTGCATCACCGGCACTTCTTCTGTCTTCTTAGTTTCCTTTGTCCCATCCTCCCCGGTATAACTCCAGTCGTGGAAAATTGGTTCGATACTGGTCGATACCACTGCAAGTTTCTGATAGTTTTCAATACTGAGCATCGGAATTTCCGAAGGATCCGGCGCCTGATAGAATTCGTCGATCAGCGGCTGATAGCTTTCCGCTGTCTTCTTATCCCCTATTTCTGTCCGTACCATCTTTGTCACCCCTGCATACTGAGGCGGCAGACTCTGCGCGACTGCTCCGTTCCCATAGATCTCCACCTTGTCTCCCGCTTTCAGGTCTTCTCTGGAAAGCTTTTCGCCATTTTTATCAAATAAATGTTCTTCCGGAATCTCTGCATCAAACAAGGTGTTATTTTTCACATCTGCAAAAATATAGTATTCCTGCTCTTCCCCATAAGTGAGATAAATTCCTTCCACGGTCGGTGTTTCCTCTTTTTTCTCCGTTGTATGTTCCTTTGTATCTTCTTTCTTCCCGCAGCCGGCGGCCAATAGCAACACCGATGCAAGAAGTACTCCTATCATTCTGCTTTTTTTCTTCATGGGCATACCTCCTATGATATTATCTTTTCCATTCCTTTTGAATGTATCAGCATTATAGCAAAAGTCAGAAGAAAAAAACAGTGCCGGATCTATTTTTTAAGATTCTGCACTGCTTTTCTTAAGAATTTAAAAAGGGTTTCTCTACCTGCGGCAATCAGTCTTCCTTATTCTTTTTCATTCTCTGGATCGTTTCTTTCAGTTCTTCTGCCGCTTTCTTTGGATCTTCTGCTTTCATGATCGCAGATACGACTGCGACACCGTCCATCCTGCATCCCTCTAAAATATCCATGTTGCCGGCATTTAGTCCTCCGATCGCCACAACCGGGATCGGCACTGCCTCGCAGATTGCCTTTAATGTCTCCGGCTTTGTAAGGATCGTCACGACCTTTGTCGTTGTCGGATAAATCGCTCCGACTCCGAGATAGTCTGCGCCTTCCTCCCATGCTTTTATTGCAGCATCCACAGTCTTTGCGGTTGCCCCTACGATTTTATCCGGACCAAGCAGTTTTCTTGCCACAGCTACCGGAAGATCACTTGCCCCGACATGAACGCCTGCCGCATCGCATGCGATTGCCACATCTACGCGGTCATCAATGATCAGCGGGATTCCATAACGGTCTGTAATCTGCTTTACAAGAAGCGCTTTCTCAAGATACTCTCTGCCGCCGGTTTCTTTTTCCCGAAGCTGCACCAGTGTCACTCCGCCTTTGCATGCTTCCTCCACCGTCTCAAGCAGCGATGCTGTCGTATGATACGTGCTGTCTGTCACCAGATATAAAGTAAGGTCTGTCTGATTTTCTGTATTCATCTGTCCACCTCTTCTGTTTTTCTTTTATGTTTTCTGAATTACATTTCCGTCTGATCTGCAGATTTCCTGACAAAAAGTGCTTCTTTTTTCGTTCTCACTTTCTCCCGCAGACACAGTCTTTCCGCAATCACCGCTTCCTGCAAATGATACAATTCATCAAAAAATGCAGTCTGAAAACTTCCCGGACCTCTGCTGTTCTCTGCTCCTGACTCGCCTGCGATCCCCATAACGGCTGCCGCTGCCAGCACAGACTCTTCTGCATGGCACGGCTGTCCTGCAAGATAAGCGCCGCACAGTGCACCGAGCATACAGCCGGTACCTGTAATTGTTCCAAGCATGGCATCCCCGTTTTTCAGGCAATAGCAATGTGATCCCGCTATGATCAGATCCTCCTGCCCGGTCACAAGAAGGACTGACTGACAGTTCTCTGAAAGCCGGCAAAATGCTGCCAAAAGCTGATCCTCATTTTTCTCTGAAAAGCGGTCGTTCTCCCCTGCATCTACCCCGGTTCCTTCTGTGGAAAGCCCTGCCAGCTTCCGCATCTCTGAAATATTTCCTTTTAAGACAGTCGGAGACCCGATCGCCAGCAGTTCTCCGGCGTACTGAAACCGCAGACTGCTGCACTGGATTCCCACAAGATCTAACACAGTGGGAATCTGCTGTCTCAGCGCTTCCTGAAATGCTTTTTTCATAGAACGCATTCTCACGTCAGTGATATTCCCAAGATTGAGTACAAGCGCCTGTGCTGTCTTTACAATCTCTTCTACTTCCTCAGGATGCTCTGCCATGACCGGACGGCCGCCCGCTGCCAGTATGATATTGGCGCTGTCATGGATCGCGATCGGATTTGTGATGCAGTGGACAAGCGGCTTATGCTGCCTGATCTGCATCCCCAGAGCCGCGATCTTCGCTGCTGTTTTTCTGATTTCTTCCTTTGTCATATACTTTCGCTCCAAGACTCCATTGAATTTTTGCAAGCACACCGGCTCTGCTAAGCTGTTTTAACAAAAGCCATGCCACCGCTCCTCCCATGCAGGTCGCACCGAGGAACATCGGTGTGTAGAAAAAGGCAGTCAGCCCGTCTCTTCCCATCAGAAACGCCATGACCGGATAGGACACGACCGACCCGATGATCCCGGTACCAAAAATCTCCCCGAGCACGGCACAGAAAATCTTTCCGTGAGATGCCCGGTAGAACACACCGGATAAAAATGCGCCAAACACCGCCCCGGTCAGCGCAAGCGGCGGGATTCCCATGAACATCATCCGGATCACTCCGATCATCGTGGCACACAGCAGCGCATACCATGGTCCTAAAAATACTGCGCACACGATATTGACAAGATGTGCCGTCGGACACATTCCCTCCACGCGCAGGATCGGTGAGATCACAACTCCCACTGCCACGAACATCGAGAGCATTACCATCCGGTTCGTGTTCATTCTTTGTTTCTTCATGATGTGATTCCTTTCTTTCTTTTTTGGGGAACACACCTGATTTTCCAATACTGCCCTGATGGGACATTTCTTCTCTCCTAATATACACCCCGGACAGAAAATGCATGATCCATCGGTCCGCTTCCTTTCCCGAGGTCAAGCATCTGTTCCAGCGCTCCGGAAAGATAACGCTTTGCCTGCTCTACGCTTTCTTCCATCGAAAACCCTTTTGCAAGGTTGGAAGCAATCGCGCTTGAGAGTGTGCAGCCGGTTCCATGTGTGTTTGGATTTTCAATCCGTCTTCCGCGGAACCAGCAAAATGTCCCGTCTTGATATAACAGGTCATTGGCATCGTTTTTCTGATGTCCGCCCTTACACAGAACGGCACATCCATAAGTCTCGCTGATGTTTCGCGCAGCTGTGATCATATCTTCCTCTGTGACGATCTCCATCCCCGCAAGCGCCTCTGCCTCGGGGATATTCGGTGTCAGAAGATCTGCGATCGGAAGCAGCGTATGCTTCAGCTGCTCAACCGCCTTTTCCTCCATCAGTTTTGCGCCGCTTGTCGCCACCATCACCGGATCGACAACAATCTTTTTCGCATTGTATTTCTTCAGATTCCGGGCAATGACTTCCATCAGTTCTGCCGATGATACCATACCTATTTTCACTGCATCCGGATAAATATCAGTAAAAATACACTGCAGTTCCTTCTCCAGAAATTCAGGAGTTACTTCCATAATATCTATTACGCCGGTCGTATTTTGTGCAGTCAATGCGGTGATGGCGCTCATCGCGTACACGTGATGGGCCATCATAGTCTTGATATCTGCCTGAATGCCGGCGCCTCCGCTGGAATCACTTCCGGCGATTGTTAATGCTGTTCTCATTTTGATCTCCTTTTGCATTAATTTTATATAGCGGCAAAAAGTGGTGCCCCCAGTCTGCCGCTTCTTCTGTTCCCGGTCATTGGCGGCAATATTCTTACCGCCCTCCGCTGTCTGATCCCCGCTCAGCATTTTTTATCACATAAGACACAATTC
>JAPFCT010000166.1 GCA_026169575.1 Faecalimonas sp. | reverse complement strand
GCTTTAACTGTTCTGCCGTCATCTGGGCAGTATTCGGCTGGAATACCATCTGTTTGATGTATGTCTGAAGTGGATAAAACTCTTCCCCCGTTGACAATACCAGTCCCTGGAAAAACTCATTCCAGTGCGCCACGATCGTAAACAACGCGATAGTAGCGATCACCGGCTTAGACAGCGGTACAATAATGCGAAACAGAATATACCATGGACCCGCACCATCTACCATAGCCGCCTCTTCCAGCTCTTTTGGAATTCCCTGGAAGAAGTTTACCATTAAGATCAGGTTAAAGATCGGGAATCCTCCGCAGATTGCCAGTCCAAACGCGCTGTTCATCAGACCATACGATTTCATCACCATATACCACGGGATTGTTCCACCTGAAAACAGCATGCAAAAAACGAAAATCCACAAAATAATATTTCTCGGTGCAAACTCCTGCTTCGACTTTGCAAGTGGATATGCCGCAAGGATCAGAACCGGAAGTGATGTCACTAACGCCCAGAATACTCTCTTGACCGCTACAAAAAAAGATACAAAAAAGCTCTTTTCTCCCATGATCTCCTGATATGCATGCAGTGTAAAATCTACCGGCCAGAATTTTACAAGACCGGCATCCGCCGCTGATTTGGAACTCAGTGAAACCGCCAGATTATACAGCAGCGGGAGAAGGCAGCTTAAAGCCAGTATCACCAGAATGATAACAAAAAGAGCCTTGATGCACTTTTGTCCAAATGTTTTTTTCTCTACCATAATTAAAAGCCCCCTCCTTAAAAAATCCTATAATTTGCTTTCTTATATGCAATCAGATACGAAATAGAAATCAGAGCAAATCCAATCACCGACTTCAATAATCCAACCGCTGTTGCCAGTGAGAACTGCATATCTGTCAGACCCACACGGTATACCCATGTATCAATGATGTCACCCGTTGAATAAACTGCCGGATTATAGATATTATAAATCTGGTCAAATCCCGCATTTAAAATACTTCCAAGAGCGAGAATTGTCATCAGTACAATGATTGGCTTTAAACTTGGAAGTGTAATATGTATCATCCGTTTCCATCTTCCCGCCCCGTCAATGGCCGCCGCCTCGTACAGTGCAGGACTGATCCCCGTCAACGCTGCAAGGTACACTACCGCGTTAAACCCAAATTCTTTCCAGACATCTGTTCCGATTGCAAGTCCGCGGAACAGATCTGAATTTCTGAAAAAAGCGACCGATTCAAATCCAAGCTGGTTCAGGATTCCATTGACCGGTCCATACAGCCCAAATACATCCAGCAAAATTCCTCCCATGATTACCCAGGAAATAAAATGAGGAAGGTATACGATCGTCTGTACCGTCTTTTTAAATACCATATTTTTCACTTCATTCAGCAGAAGTGCGAATGTCACCGGAATCAACACATTCAGCAAAAGTTTCCCGACTGCGATGATGATCGTATTTGCAAAGATCTGCCAGACATCCTTCATCTCAAACATATATTTAAAATTTTCAAGCCCGACAAACTCTGATCCAAAAATCCCGGCACCCGGATTAAAATCCTGAAATGCCATTACAATCCCAAACATCGGAACAATATTGATAGCGATCAGCCATACTAACGCCGGCAGGATCATGATCCAGTAATTTATTTCCCCGAAACGCCTTTTTTTCATCTCTTACCTCCTATTAAAATACAAAAAACTTCATAATTTACGTCGGCAAATCATGAAGTTTTCGTATAGATTTAAATGATATCTTCTGCCGTAAATTTACTTCCCGGCTTCTTTTTGCACTTCTTTCGTAATCTCTTCTCCGCCTTCTGCATACCATTCGTCTACAAATGTATCAAAAGCATCCAGATCGGCATCTCCAATAATAATTTTCAGGAAAAGTTCATCTTCTTTCTTTTTCAGATTTGCCCACTTCTGCTCCATTGTTTCTGTCTGACCATAAGTCTCACTATAAACTTTCACAAGTTTTCCAGATTGTTCAGCCTCTACCTGTGCGCTCGTTCCCATTAACAGTGAGTACATCCGTCCGAAGTTCGTATCATCCACATTCCAGTCTTCAATGCTAAGATCTCCATCCGGTTTTTTCAGACAAGTATCTAAAGATGCCAGATCTGTATCCAGCATTTTATAATTTGCCGGATCGTACTCGTCCGGAGCTTCCCCTTTTCGTTTTTTATCAAGCTGCTGGAACTCATAAGAACATTCATCTACCGGAGCAATGATCACTCTTCCCGGATAGAAAGACATGTCCAAAGTTGTCTCCTGCATAAATTTTCCTTCATCTCTTCTCAGAAAATTATTTAAAATAACCGCTGCTTCCGGATGTTCATATCCTTTTCGTACAACACAGAATGTATCTCCTACATTATTTCCCATTTTGGAATACCATTTGCCATCCTCTCCAAGTGGCGCTGCATATGCTCTCCATTCTGCCTCCGGATCATTTGCCAATGCATCTTTTACGCTGTAGCCAACCCACCACGGTCCAAAGAAGATACCTGCTTTTCCGCTTTTCCATGTTTCGTCTGCATCTTTTCTCGCACCCAGTTCCTGATCAAGGATTCCATCCTTATACATCTGCTGTAATTTTCCAAGTGCTTCTTTTGTCTCCGGTGTCGTAGATCCATAAACAGTCTCCCCATCTTCACCTTCTACCCAGAATCCCGGGAATGACTGGTATGACTGGAAAAATCCATCCAAAGTTGCAATTCCTGCGCTGGATGACAGAAAGTTGTTGTTTACTGCACTGCCGCTTGATGGCCCGAGGATCCCAACCGTATTCTCTCCTCCCAGCTGATGATCCACAAAAGCCTGCGCCACTGTCTCCAGCTCTTCAACGGTATCCGGCGCTTCCAGATTTAACTCCTCCAGCCAGTCCTGACGGATCCACATCAGATTATATCCGTCTGCTTCTGCCTGCACACTTGGAAGCCCGTAGATTTTTCCGTCCACACTGGCGCTTTCAATCGCTCTTCCCTCTGTTTTCTCATAACTGTCTTTAATAAGGTCAGAGGCATATTTCTCATAGTATGGCGTCAGATCTTCAATTAAATCTGCTTTTACCAGCTTTTTAAAATCATCTTTGCCTACTACCATCACATCTGGAAGATCATTTGAAGCAATCGCCAGACTCATTTTCTGTGAAAAATCAGCGGTAGCTGCCTGCCACTTCAGTTTGATATCAATATTTGCATGTTCCTTGAGATACCGTGTGAAATAGTTGTCTGTCGTTGTATCTCCCTCCGGCATCTGAAATGTCGGATTTACTGCCTGTACAATTTCGACCGTAACCGGATCTTCATACTTTCCATAGGCATCCGGTGTTCCCTGCTCATTCACCGGCTGATTCTTCTGTGCCTCTTCTTTTGAAACCCCTCCATCCTCTTTCGCACCACATCCGGTAAATAATCCACTGATCACCGTGCATGCCAAAAATGCTGCAATCCATCTCTTTTTCATGTACTTTTACCTCACTTTCGTAAGAGCTTCTTTGCTCTCCTCTTTTCTGTTTCCATTATATCTTCTTTTTTCCTTTCTTTTAACTGCATATTTTATTCCAAAGGAGGACTTTTCTCTCTTCAAAACCTGCAAAATCATAACTGTCTACTTTTTAGACACAATAGTCCTCTTTTTGCCTTCTCGCTTTTCTTGCAAACTCTGTATCCATCTTTTATAATCAAATGAGATTACAAATATGCTTCGTAATATTACATGTCATGGGGGGGCTTGTCTTATGCACAGAAAAAATCTTCGTATTTCACTGAAAATAAGAATTTTTTTATTCTTTTTCATGATGCTTTCTTTCATGATTCTTTTTTTCATCGGTTCTTTCTATCGTTTTATCTCCAAATTTACCTTTGATAAAATGGACAAAGAATACGCTTCCATTGCAAATGAATTAAACGATACTTCCCAGGAACTTTTGTGGAACCTTACGCTGACATCGCAGCAGCTCTTAGAAAACGAAGATGTACGAAATCTTCTGACTGCATATAAAAACTCCTCCGATATATATCAAAAGCAGCACCTCTACGAGCAGCTTACGGAGCAGGTTTCTCTGTTAACAATGTCGGAAACGGATGTATCTTTACTTTATTTTTATGATTCCCAAAAGGAAGCTGTAATTTATTCGAACCTTCCGGTAAACAGAACTTCCTCCGAAACAGACTCCTTGTACCAATATTCGATGTTTCAGTACTGCGGCCCATCCAAAAGTCAGAGTGACCTCATTGGAAGTCCCGTATTTATTTTAAACCGGACAGCTGCTCTTTCTGATGGGACTCCGATACGCTTTTCCGTAGAATCCGGCTATTATTCTCTCAGCAAACCAATGGATCATGTAAAAGAAAAATCTGCATATGCCATTTTTACAAATGAAAACGGCAAAATGTTATATCATTCTTTTCCCGGAAACAATCTTAGTCCCAAAGAGATAAAACAGATTCTTTCCGGAAACAATGCAGAATTTCACACCTTTTCCCAGCAGTCCTCCCAGGGATGGTCTGTATACATAGCGGTTCCAAATTCCGTTTACACGTTACAGTACAAGCAAAGTCTTCAGGAATTTGTTTTATTTTCATTCATTTTAT
>JAPFCT010000146.1 GCA_026169575.1 Faecalimonas sp. | reverse complement strand
TCGCCAATACATTGCACGGGGCGCCGCCCGGATTTACTTCCAGAAGCTGATTCCCCTGCTCACTTTTTCCACTTTCTGTAAAATCGATCAAAAGTTCTCCAAGCGCTACTACATCATACATATTCATTCTCCCTTACACACGAATCTTTGGATTCTTATATTTTTTCCAGATAAAATTCAAATGACACATCATCGCCTTTGGTCGCCGGTATCAGAATCCCGCCTGCCATAAGTGCCTTTCCGCTAAGTTCCTTTTCTTTTTGTGACTCTTTCACAAACCGATAATCTGCCATCTCATCCAGTCCCAACAGCTTCACACGATGGCGCAGTACATTTGATGCAGCCCGGAATATTACGCCCTGCACAAGAACCTTACTGCAGTCCTCTGAAACAAATTCCCATGCCGCCAAGTTATCTTTCTGCGGATCACTCAGTCTATAATACTTTCCGCCATAGATCAGATCCTGATATTCCTTATATGCCTTTACCTGCTCCGCAACTTTCTCTTTCTCGTTTGGATCCAGCTGATTCAGATCAAGTTCATACCCAAAGCTTCCCGCCATTGCCACAGTTCCTCTTGTCTCAAGCGACGTAATGCGTCCAGTCTGATGATTTGGCACGGCAGATACATGCGAACCAACCGCAGAGATTGGATAAAAGAAACTTGTCCCATACTGGATAAACGTTCTTTCATGGGCATCTGTATCATCGCTGCACCAGATCTGCGGGCAATAATACAACATTCCGGCATCGAATCTTCCTCCTCCTCCGCTGCAGCCCTCAAATAATACTTCCGGAAATTCACTTGTCAGACGCTCTAACAGTTCATAAACACCTAACACATACCGATGCGGCATTTCTTTCTGACGTTTCGCCGGAAGTACCGGCGTATACCAGTCAGAGATGCTTCGGTTCATATCCCATTTCACATATTCAATATTATTCTCTCGTAAAATCTTGCTGATAGACTGATACAGATATTCTACCACTTCCGGATTTGCCATATCAATTACAAGCTGATATCTGCTTCGCATAGGATTTCTCCCCGGAATACGGATTGCCCATTCCGGATGCGCCCGGAACAGATCACTGTCTTCGGAAATCATTTCCGGCTCAAACCATATTCCAAATTTCATCCCCATCTCATTGATGTTTCTGACAAGCGCACCCAGACCGCCTTTCAGTTTCTTTTCATTTACCTTCCAGTCTCCCAGACCAGACGTATCTGAATCTCTTTTTCCAAACCATCCGTCATCCAGCACCATCATATCGATGCCAAGCTCTGCCGCCTGCCGCGCGATCTTCTCAATATCATCTGCAGTAAAATCAAAATACGTCGCTTCCCAGTTATTGATCAAAACCGGACGTTTTGTCAGCTGGTATGCACCTCTGCAAACATGGTGGCGGATGACATGATGAAACCGCTGTGACAATTCCGCCATTCCGTTTGACGAATAAGACAAGATAACTTCCGGAGTCCAAAATTCCTGTTCTGATTCCAGTGTCCACGAGAATGTATCCGGGTGGATTCCCATCACAAATCGTGTCTGTCCCAGCTGATCCTTCTCAATCTGCGTCTGAAAACTGCCACTGTACATCAGCGCTGCCCCGATACACGCCCCATCTGTTTCCGTACAGTTTTTCTCACAGAGCAGTACCGCCGGATTCTGCTGATGGCTTGACGTTCCTCTTGTACTGCCGCTTTCCTGAATTCCATAAAATAACGGCATGCGCTCTGCCTGTCGTTCCATCGTATGTCTTCCGTGAAAATGGATCCAGTCCCAATCCCCGTCCGGAATATCCATACAAAGGCTGTGTGCACGCTCAAGCACGACCGGCGTACGTCCCTGATTTCTGATCATGACGCTTCTCGTGATGATATCTTCTGCTTCCAGTACCCCATACAAAAGATGCACCTCTGTTTCCGATGCTGTATCTTTCATAACAATCTCCAGTGTTTCTGCCTCTGATTCTTCTGCATAAACTGCCGGAAGTCCCGGAATATTGTATTTCCCCTTTCTGATAAAATACTTCTGAAACCGCAGATCCAGCGCCCGGCTGCCATCTTCATGAAGTACCGTCACTGCCGGTACCCGGAAATCTCCGACTCCGCTGCCTGCATACTCTAACGGCATCGTATTTAGCGAATACGTTCTGTCATTTTCTGCTTCATAAATATTTCCAGAAAATCCCACATCCGGATAATCCAGAAGATATTCCATACATTCTCCCGTTTTTTCCCCATACCACAAATGCTTCAGTACGCCGAATGCATCTGCCTTCATCTGATAAAGTGTATTTGCTGTTTCCAGAGAAAAAATCTGATCCTTTACTGTTATTGCCATACCACCGTTTCCTTTCCGTTTTCATAATCCTTCCCATACCTGGTAATCTCAAAACTATAAGACTTTAAATCTGCTGACAGCCGAATACTGTTTCCCTCATATTTTCTTGTAATTCTAAGACGCTCTCCATCAGTCTCCACCTGGATTTCTCCCTCCAGATGAAATGCAGGTTCCGTATTGCGAAGCTCCATAAGTTTTTTCAACTTCTTTACAACCGGACGTTTCTGTTCCCCGGCAATCTCTTCCACCGTATAATAATGCCGGTTAATATCCCGTCCATTTTTTGTCTTTTCCATCAATTCCAGATCGTTCTCTCCTGCGAGAAGCCCTACATAATATACTTGCGGGATCCCCGGTGCAAAAAACTGAATCGCTCTCGCCAGTAAATAGGCATCGTCCCGATTGCCAAGCGCAGAATAATACGTTGTATTAACCTGATATACATCCAGATTATTGTATGCTTCCGAGCTGTAAATTTTCTTTACATTTGCCCCCTGCCGGTACATCTGCTCCTGCACCATCTGAACTTCCTCATCCGGAAGCAAGTCTTTTACATCTACGATTCCGATTCCATCATGGGTATCTAATGTTGTAAACTGTTTCATCGGACACATTTCCATCCATCTCTTTAAGTAAACCCCGGTGTGATTATAAAGCGCATGAAGTGTCAGCACCGGCAGCGCAAAATCATAGATCCAGAATCCTTTTTCTGCTATCTTCATCGGAATGGTATAATGTTCGTGGATTTCCGGAAGAATTTCCACCTCATACCGTCCGACAATCTGTTCAATCTCACGAAGCAATTCCCAAATATCCGGTTCTACAAAAAAGCAGTTTGTATCTTCTTTCTTAATTGCATAGGCAAATGCATCCAGACGTATCAAAGACGCTCCGTTTTGACACATCTGCTCCAGCGTTTCCTTGATAAATGATTTTACAGCCTTCTTTCTGACATCCAGGTCAATCTGCTCTTCACAGAACGTGCACCATATTTTTTCTGTTGTTCCGTCTTGAAATTCCACTTCTATGTAAGGCGCTCTTGGCTTCCTCTTGTAAATCTTATCGATCTGTTCCTGAGTCGGCGCTCCATTTTCCCAGAAATCCTCATAGCGGATAAAGAAATCTGCATACTGTGATTCGTTCCTTCGTTTCAGAAAATCCTGAAAATATTCCGAAGAAGCAGAAATATGATTTACCATAAAATCAAACATCAGATAATATTCTTT
>JAPFCT010000173.1 GCA_026169575.1 Faecalimonas sp. | reverse complement strand
TTGTAAGATGCCTCAAGCCCGATCGTTCCTACATCATCCGCATTGGAAAAACCGATCACATCACTCGCCAGTGAATTGTATGGGTATTTTCTGATATAATCTTCTTCCAGCCAGATACCTTTGACGTTTGGATGTTTCTCTTCATCTTCATCGATCGCCTCAAATTCCTTTGCCGTATCATAATCTACCCCTTTGAGCATCACATTATAGCGACTCTCCGGGCTGGATTCAATCAGTTCCTCTACATCCTTTTCCGCAATTCCAAAGCAGTCCTTCAGCACTTTGATCGTCGGCTTTTTATATTCCTTCTTCTCAAGCATCGCTTTGACATCCAGGATCACATTGTAGACCCGCTCACTCGTCGCAAGCTTTGTCCCATTGCGGTCCACGATGTCCCCTCTCCGAAAGGGGATCACCCTGCTGTCATACTGCTGCTGGTCCAGAACGACTTTCGTATATTTCTCGCCGTTCATCGCATTGATCTGTATAATTCTTCCAATTAAAATAGCAAAAGCCAGCACAACTAATGAAAATAATAGTACTAGCTTTTTCTGCATAATCTTCGAAAATTTTCTTTTTAAAAAATGAAATGAGTTACGCTTTCTTCTTTTGGACATTTTCTCACCTTTTACTCAGAAACTTTACTTGACTGTGCTAATATTCCATTTTCCGGTATCTCTTCATACTGTTTCACATAGCTGCTTGTAGGGCTGTCATACTCGATGACCTGCTCCGGCGAAGCCGGCACCATACCAAGCTCTTCCACAGCACGCTTCCGAAGCTCCTCTAAGTCTACGCTGTCTGTCGCAGCATTGTACATCGCTGTATTTTCTTCCTTTAACTCTGTCAGTTCACTTTGAAGTACAGCGATCGCTTCTGAACGGCTCGTAATCTCAGACTGAAGCTGAAGATATCTGACACAAATAAAGAGTGCTGCGATCGCAGCGATCGATAAGAACAACACATAGCCTTTGTTCATATCCAGCGCTCTTTTTCTATTTTTATGTACTTGTTTACTCACCTTTTTCGGTTCTGAAGGCTGTAATGCTGTCTGTCTGTCTATACTGACTTGCGGCTGTCGTACAGTGTTTCCATATACGTAAGCTTCTCCTCTTATCGCCATTACAATCTCTCCTCTTTCTTTTTATACTTTCGTATTCACATGCCGCTCAAAAATTCTAAGCTTCGCGCTCTTCGACCGGCTGTTCTCTTCTAATTCCTGTTCGCCAGGCAAGATCGGTTTTTTCGTGATCACTTTCCCCTTCGATACATTTCCACAAACGCATACAGGAAAATGGCTTGGACAAGTACAAGGATTCTCATTCTTCTTAAATATTCCCTTCACGATCCGGTCTTCCAATGAGTGAAATGTAATGATACAGATCCTTCCATTATCATTCAGTAAATCAATCATCTCATCTAGTGTATCTCTGAGTACTTCCAGTTCCCGGTTCAGTTCGATCCGGATCGCCTGAAACGTCCTCTTTGCCGGATGTCCCGTGTTCTTTTGGAATTTCATCGGAATCGCATGTCGTATGATCTCGCATAACTGCCCCGTAGTTTCGACCGGCGCTTTTTCTCTCTCCATCACGATATGTTTTGCAATGTTCTTCGCGAACTTGTCCTCCCCATAATCGCGGATGATCCGAAACAGCTCCATCTCACTGTATGTATTGACGATATCACGCGCCGTCTTCTCCTGGCGCCTGTCCATCCTCATATCTAACGGGGCATCAACACGATAAGAAAATCCTCTTTCTGCCGTATCTAACTGATAAGATGATACGCCCAAATCAAGGATTATCCCATCGACTTTGTCAATTCCTCTTTCCCGAAGCCTCGACTTCATATCACAATAATTGCTTCTGATTATCGTGACTCTCTCCCCGAAGCCGACTAACCGGACACTCGCCGCTTCAATCGCCGCCGCGTCCTGATCTATTCCTATAAAACTCCCCTTGTCATTTAATCGCTTACATACCTCTTCGGCATGCCCGCCACCACCAAGCGTTCCATCTACGTAAATGCCGTCTGGCTTGATGTTCAGACCATTTACCGTCTCTTCCAGTAATACTGACTTATGCTTGAATTCCATATTGTCCTCCATTTCTAACGATAGAAAGCATTGCTTGCTCTCTTTCTATTGTTATGAATTAGATGCCAAGCCCTAATTCTTCCATGTGACCGGCAATATCATCCATATTTGCTTCTACTTCAGCATTACTTTCATCCCATTTTGCCTTGTCCCAAATCTCAACCCGATCCAGCACCCCTACCAGAACGACTTCCTTTTCAAGACCGGCAAAATCTCTCAGGGCTGAAGAGATTAAAACTCTTCCTTGTTTGTCAAGTACGCCTTCCACTGCGCTCCCAAGGAAAAAGCGCGTAAAAGTTCTCGCGTTCTTGTTTGTAAGCGGTAAGGTTCTGAGTTTGTCTTCAAAAAGCTTCCATTCATTGTCCGGATACACAAATAAGCAGTTATCTAACCCTTTTGTAATTACAAAACTTTCACCAAGTATCTCCCGAAACCTGGCAGGGATAATTAATCTGCCTTTTGAATCAATACTATGATTATATTCTCCAGTCAACATGAAGGTCACCTTCTCCCGAAACGGTCTGCCACTTCACTACCATTTCGTACCACTTTTCACCACTTTCTACCACTTAGATTCATTGTACCCCACTTTTTACTTGATTTCAAGCCTTTTTTTCAGTTTTCTGGTTTTCATTTCAAAAAAACTGTTTCATTTCACTCTCTGCCCTTTTTTGCCGTAAAAAAGGATTTTGAGACAGCTTTCCTGACAAAGCCGTCATAGGAAGAGAGAGCCAGAAAAGGCACTCTGTCCTTACCTGGCTCCCTGTTCTTACGCTCCCTGCAGATATTCTGTTACTGCGCTATAATCAACTTCATAGGACTGTCTTGGCTGGCTGTCCGTGTAAGTGTTATATGCAGAATAACCGATCCATCCAAGCACTGCCACACACACGACAGATACGACTGTCTTTCTGACTGTGTTCATAACCTTCTGGCGGTGCAGCATTTTCTTTCTGTTCGCCTTTTCTTCTTTGTATCTGTTTACCTTTTCCTGACTCATCCCAGTCACTCCTTTGCAATCTTTTTCTTATATTACAACGATGATCCCGCCATCATTTGCGTACATACTGCTGATTCCCGCTGTATCCAAAATAACTACATCTTTTACTTTTGTATGTTCTCTGATCATCCCTGCGACCGCCTCTGCTCTCTCCCTGCAGTTGCAGTGGGCGATCCCGAGCACTTTTTCTTCTCCGTTTTTCAGATGCTCCACAACTGTCTCTGTCATCTTTGCGAGCGCTTTCTTTATGCCCCTCGCCTGACCAATCTGGCAGATCGTCCCTTCCGGAGTGGATCCCATCACCGGCTTGATGTTCAAAGCACTTGCCACAAGCGCTTTTACTCCTTTTAATCTTCCGTTTTTCTTCAGCGTCTCCAGTGTCTCCAGGACAAAATAAGTGTTCTGGCTTTCTATATACGCTTCCACTGTGCGGACTACTTCCTCAAATGCCATTCCGGTATCTTCACATTCCTGAATCTTCAGAGCGATCAAAGACTCGCCTACAGATGCTGACTTTGAGTTAAAAATATGGATTTCTTTCTCCCCATGCTCCTCCTCGTACAGATTCTTCCCGAGGACTGCACTGTTGTAAGAACCACTAAGTTCTTCTGACAGTGTAACAACATACACCCGCTCCGCCTCACAGAGATAACTTTGCATATATCTCTCCGGAGAAGGGCAGGATGACTTCGGACATTCCGAACTTGCCGCGATCTTCGCGAGAAATTCCTTCTGGTCAAAGTTCTCATCATCTATGATCGTATTGCCCTCTAATTCTATACTCATTGGAACGGACTCGAAATATCCGCTCTTTTTCATCTCTTCTGTCAATTCTCCACAACTGTCCACAACAATTTTATAATTCATTCTTGATCCCTCCCAGATACCAGTTCTTGTGATACTCGATCATCGTTTCATGTAGTTTTTAATACTACATTATAATACCACACTGTCTGATATATGAAAAGATTTTTCTTAAGTTTCCTCAAACTTTATCGCGCGCGAAACTCCCAGCGCCAGCCCCATCTCCGACATCAAAAACAAGATTGACGTACCTCCGTAGCTGAAAAACGGAAGTGTGATACCAGTTGTCGGAATCAGGTTTGTCACAACCGCGATATTTAAAATAACCTGAAGTGCAATGTGGGTGAAAATTCCGGTCACGATCAGCGATCCATACAGATCCGGAGCATTCTGCGCAATGAACATCAGCCGGTATAACAGCATTCCAAAAAGGATCAAAATGACGATCGCACCAAAAATTCCAAGTTCCTCACAGATCGCCGCGAGGATCATATCGTTTTGTACTTCAGGGATCGCCGAAAGTTTCTGGACACTGTTTCCAAGTCCTTTTCCCCAGAACCCACCGGAACCGATCGCGTAAAGTCCCTGCATTACCTGGTATCCGCCTTCTGCCATATGCTTATCCGGCTGAAGCCATGTAACGACACGCTGGATACGGAAGTTGTCACTGGAAGAAAGCTGTACCAGGATCACGACCAGCAGAAGTCCGACTGCGATGATCCCTCCGACTGCGATCTTAATAAAGGGCTTCGTCTTCGGGTGCGCCACAAAGATCATACCGCAGACGATCCCGGCCACGATGATCGCCGTACTTAAGTTATCTGTAAAATAAAACACACTGAACGCGGAAAATCCGCCATAGACAAGTACTCTTGTCACACCGGCGCTTGTCTTAATATACTTTCCAAGCTGACAGATGATGTACGGAATAAAAAGGATCACCGCAATCTTCGCCACCTCGGACGGCTGCATCTGAAGCGGCGTATCCTTAATCCCAAGCCATCTCCTTGATCCATTTGACTCGATCCCAAGCGGAGACCAGCGCACAAGCACCATCAGAAAGATCGAAATATAGTAAATTGTCTTTGCAAACGGTGCATAGAGATGGTAATCAATCTTTGAAATAATGAGCATCACCACAAAACTTGCCACCGTGATCAGCGCCTGCTTTCGAAACAGAAACATCCCGTCACCGTTATTTGCTGCCTGTGAATTATACGCACTGGCGCTGTACAGCATGATCAACCCAAAACAGATGATAAAGATCAAAACTGCAAGCAGGTTATAATCGAAATATTCAATTTTCTTTCTTGCCCCTCCCCGGGGGATATTCCTACGTGTTGCCATCCATTTCTCCTGTTCTGTACTTTCTATCTGTTACCTGCTGCCGGATGAACCGGCTTTCCATTTGCAAAGAAGCGGTCATACCAGAGCAGGAAAATATAGACTGTCCATATTTTTCTGCTGTTGTCAAACTTACCTGCACGGTGCTCTTCCAGAAGCTTCTTCAGATACCCTGTATCAAAGAACTGTTCGGCTTCTTTTGTCTCAAACATCTCCAGGACACGGTTATAATATCTCTCTTCCTTCAGCCAGACACGGATCGGAATTGGAAATCCTAATTTCTTCTTCTCCGCTGTATAGCTTCGGATCTCCCGGTCTGCCGCCGCCCGGAGTGCGATCTTTGTGCGAGGTGCATCGATCTTATACTTCTGCGGAAGGCTCTGTGCAACCTTCATCACTTCTTTGTCGAGAAATGGGACTCTTACTTCCAGCGAATTCGCCATTCCCATCTTGTCGCCCTTCATCAGGATGTCATGTACAAGCCACAGATGCATATCGAGATACTGCATTTTCGTCACCGGATCTTTGTCCTTTACCCGCTCATAGATCGGCGCTGTCACTTTCATTGTATCCGGTCTTCTGCTGTTTTTCAACAGTCTTCCCGCTTCTTTCTCTGTGAAAATATATGCATTTCCAATATATCTTTCTTCCAGTGTCTTCGAATGGCGGATCAAAAAGCTTCTCCCTTTCATGCCGCGCGGAAGACAGTTCTCTGCAAACAGTCCGAGCGCCCTGCGGATCGGCTGCGGGATCTTATTGAATCCGGTATACTCGATCGGCTCACAGTAAATCTGGTATCCGCCAAACAACTCATCCGATCCTTCCCCGGACAGCACGACCTTCACCTTCTTTGCCGCCTCTTTACTCAGAAAATACAATGCGATCGCAGCAGGATCTGCGACCGGCTCATCCATGTAATACTGGATATCGGAAAGGCTGTCCCAGTATTCCTCCGGCTCGATGATCTTACTGTCATTTTTCACGCCAATACTCTCGGCGAATTCTTTCGCATCTTTGATCTCGCTGTATTTCTCCTGCCCGAATCCAACTGTAAATGTCCGGTCTACCTCTCCTAAATATGCCATATAGCTGGAATCCACTCCGCTTGAAAGATAAGATCCTACTTCCACATCACTGATCTTATGCATTTTGACAGATTCCCTCATCACACGTTCCACATCATCAACGATCTCCTCAAACGGCTTGTCCGTCTTTCCATGGAAATCCGGTTCATAATAACGGCTGATGGAAAGTGTTCCATTCTGATA
>JAPFCT010000108.1 GCA_026169575.1 Faecalimonas sp. | reverse complement strand
CTCCGGATCAATGGATATTTGCTCCTCCCCGAAGCTTTTCGCAGCTTATCACGTCTTTCATCGGCTCTTAGTGCCAAGGCATCCACCATACGCTCTTTCCAGCATAACCAACTTGCTTCGTCCACGGGTATGGACTCGGCTACACATATCTAGCGTGATATGCGTTGGTAATAGCTTGTTGTTTTTATTCGTTTTCTCGAATCAGTTCTCATTTCCACTTTTACAAGCTTCCATGATCACCTCGGATGTCTTGATATTTTTCTTATCATTTCATTTCTGTATGCGATTTTCAAGGTACATAAAGATGCGGGCGCCTGAAAAACGATTGTGTGTGACAAGCTTGCTTGTCTAAGCACGATTGCTTTTTCATGCATTGGCATGTAATGCCATGACCGAAGGAACGTAGTTCCTGAGGTTCGCATCTGTTTTCTTTTTAATTGACTGTTTTATCAGTCATTAGAAACTTAAATCTTTCTCATTCAAATCTCTAATCACTGGTAAATCCAGTTGATCTTCTTCCTGCTTTTACTCTGCTGTTTGCTTTTTATTCTTTTTTCACTTTATCTTGAACAGCACTTCCCTGCTGGTCGGGTTGACTTTGACTCTCTCTTTCCTGCCATCCAGTGCCATATATTCCCATCTCGGTTTCCTATATCTCTATACTCAAACTTCAATACTCTTGTATCTCTCTATTTTCGTATATGGCTTATAACAGTTCTTCTGTCTCTGTCTGTATCTATATAAAAAAGCTTTCCGCTTATTTTCTTATAGATCTGGCAGCCACCTGCTCTCCCACACCGTCTCCAGTGCAGTACCATCGGCCGCTGAGGTCTTAACCATCGTGTTCGGGATGGGTACGGGTGTTTCCCCTCAGCGCATCGCCACCAGAAGCATTTCGTTCTTAGCGAGGTCTTTTCGAGCTTAGTACGAAAGCTGTTCTTTTCTTGCCTGCAAGGAAAGAACTTCCTTCTCTGCTCTGTTTCCTCTTCAGAACACTCATAACTAAACAACAGACTTCTTCAATCCTTACTTCTTTTTCCGTTTTAGTTGGATTGTTCCAGACGGAAAAAGCATTTCGTCCTTAGAAAGGAGGTGATCCAGCCGCACCTTCCGATACGGCTACCTTGTTACGACTTCACCCCAGTTATCGGTCCCACCTTCGGCAGCTCCCTCCTTGCGGTTGGGTCACTGACTTCGGGCGTTACTGACTCCCATGGTG
>JAPFCT010000287.1 GCA_026169575.1 Faecalimonas sp. | reverse complement strand
TCTGTATATTGTACAATCCTGAAATATAATTCACACTTACATATACAACAGACACTATAATCATCAGTATACTTGTAAAAATTCGCAAGAGCATATAATCTGCAAAACTATATCTTTCCTCTATATCTGACACCTGAAACTGTCTTACTCCATATTTCCCTATTGTCAACATCAAATTACCAATTGCAAATGCAATAGTAAATACCCCTGCATCTATAACTGGATCAATCCTCGAAATCAACATTAATATAAATACTGTCTGAAATGCATTTAACATAGCTGCACTAGTATTCCACAAATATGCCGACTTCATCTTATCTTTACTCCCATATAAAAAAGATTTTATCATATTATGTTCTTTAACCTCTTTCAATACGTTTTCTCAAAATACTACTATTCCGAAAAATCCAAAATACGCTGTAATAATATGTCAAACTACATACGAAACAAAAAAGCACTGTAATATTTATAAGGAGGGATAATATTTCTATTATCCCTCTCTCTTCTTCTCTGTAACAACCTGCCTGCTGTTTCATTATTTTTGATTACTTTATACTATCTCGCCTTTCCATATGTATACTTAGGAGTCGCCCCTGCGATCATTTTTCCCTGGGTATTTGTATGATACGGATACACCCAATAATAGTTATACTCTGTTTTAGATGCCTTTTTATCCGTGTATTTATCATTCTGCGTCATTCCGATATATTCATAGTTTCCACCTGCACGACGACCATATACCAAATATCCTTCCGCTCCGGAAACACGTTTCCATGTCAGTTTCACACCGCCTCTTTCAGAAGATGCTTTCAGATTCTGCACCGCCGGAAGAACTCCTTTTGCATATACATATTTTTCACAAGGACCTGGCAACATTCTATCGTCGATATTTGTAATATAAGGGAACACCCAGTAATAATTATAATCCGTATCCAATGCTTTACTATCTGTAAAAGTTGTCTTAGAATTACTGTCCGTCATTCCTACATAACCATATTTTCCATTTTTCTGACCATACACTAAATACCCCTCCGCTCTCTCTGAAGCAGACCATGTCAGTTTTACCTTATTTTTTCCATTTGAAACTGCCTTTAAATTTTTCACTGCGTTTGGTAAATTTGTAATTTTGTAGGATATTCCATTATTCTGTGCAAAATTATGTGCAACAGAATTTTCCGGACAATAAATTGTTAAATGATCATTATATCCAGAATAATTTTCAAATGCATTATAAAAAATTGTCTGGGTGGATGCCGGAATATACACCCGTTCTATTTTAGTTGCACTAAATACCGTTTGTCCTATTGTTTGCACACTTTCTGGCAATACTATCTTTTTTAAATTCTTACAAAGTACAAATGTATTATTTGGTATTTCCGTAATAGTATCTGGCAATAGAATTTCCTCAGCTTCCGAACCATAAAACGCACCTTCTTGAAGTTTTACTACATTTCTCCCTACTTCAATTCTTTTCAAAGAAGCGTGTCCATTAAAAGCATGTCTGCCAATTGTAGTTACATTTTCAGGAATTTTTATTGATACAGCAGACCCTCTATAATCCGTCAGA
Source organism: Faecalimonas sp. (assembly GCA_026169575.1). Next base: position 5,873 of record JAPFCT010000287.1, on the reverse strand, counting down.
ATCCCATCCTCAATCACAAAACCGTTTGCATCTGGCTTTCCCAATTTAGCTTCTGTATATTTTGTCTCCGTATTTTCCTTATCCACACCATTTTCCGATTCATTTGTTGGAATTTGCTCATCCTCTGGAATAACTGTTTGCTCACTTTCCTCTTTCTCCGGAACTGTCTGCTGGTCTTCTGGAAGAACTTCACTCTCTTGTTCCTCTGGAAGGATTTCTTCTTCTATTTTGCCTGAATTATTCTGCTCTATCTGATGATTCTCTTCTTCCACTACTTCTGCTGCATATACACTTGTGAAAGATCCAGCAAAAATTATCGAACAGCTTAACAATAATACCATCAATTTTTTCATTTACTTTACTCCTTTTTTCTCTCGTTCATTTTAATAGTTCCTAATTACTTTGCCCGCCCATATGTATACGGAGCTGTTCCTCCAACAATCATTTTTCCTTGTTTATTCTTATGGTATGGGAATACCCAATAATAGTTATACTCTTTTTTAGATGCTTTTTTATCAGTAAATGTTGTTCCCTTCGTTGTCATTCCAATATAACTATACTTTGCACCTGGCCTTATTCCATAGATTAAATAACCTTCTGCATCAGTTCGCTTACTCCATGTCAATTTTACTCCCCCTGTTACAGATGAAGCCTTTAAATTTTGTACTGCTGGAATAATTCCCTTTGCATACACATATTTCGGAGTTCCTCCAACTACCATTTGCCCCTGCTCATTTTTGATATAAGGGAATACCCAGTAGAAATTATACTCTGTATCTTTTGCTTTTGTATCTGTAAATTTTGTACCCATGGTTGTCATTCCAATATAGCCGTATTTTTCATTTCCTCTGATCCCATAAATCAAATATCCCTCTGCTCCTGCTGCCTCATTCCATGTTAAAGTTACTTTGTTCTTTCCCGAACCGGCTGCCCGGAGATTACCTACCGCATTTGGCTTAAAGGTTCCCAGTAACTGATACCTGACTCCATTCTCCTTTGCCCATTGCAAAGCAATTGTCGCATCACTATAAATGTATGCTGTTACATTTGAAGATCCATTTAAAATTCTCCACCCATACTCAGCTAAAAAATATGGCATATATAGTTTTTCCAGACTGGTACAATAGGCAAAAGCGGTGTCACCTATTTTTGTAATACTATTCCCCAATTTTACAACTCTCAAGGATGTACAATTACTAAACGCACTATTCCCTATTGTTGTAATAGACTCTGGGAAATTTATATTTACTAAACTTTTGCAAGACTCAAAAGCATAACTTCCAATACCAGTGACTTGCCCCTTAATTTCTATATCGGTTAAACTTATGCAATTATTAAATCCGTTTGATGGAATTGCTACAAGACCATTCCCGAGAGTCACTGTTTTAAGTGCTGTACAATCTGAAAATGCTGCCCATCCCATTTTCACAACACTATTAGGTAGCACTAAAGAACCTATTTGAGAAGATTGAAATGCAGAATCCCCTATTGTTTGAACTCTATTTCCTATCGTCACTGATTTAAGACTTGCACAATTTTGGAAAGCCGAATTACCGATTGTCACTACAAAATCCGGAATAACAACATTTGTTAATCCGGTACAAGAAGCAAATGCTGAGCTTTCTATAGTATTTAATGATTTAGGAAGCGTTATATTATTTAGACTCACACATTTTCTAAATGCATTGGATCCTATTTCTGTAATTTTACTTCCATAACTCACAGATATTAAATTCTGGCAGTCTTGAAATGCACCATTTTCTATCCTTTTTAATCCATTTCCAATTTTAACTGTTTGTAATCGATTACAATCAGCTACACAAGACCAGCCTATTTCTACAACACTGTCCGGAATCGTTAAAGTTGTTATATTCGTTCCCGAAAACGCAGAATCCCCTATACTTTGAACTTTGCTTCCAATAACAGCCTTCCCCAATCCCGTACAATTATAAAATGCACTGTTTCCTATTTCTGATACTGTGTTCGGAATACTGATTGATTTTAAGCCTGAACACTGTTCAAAAGCTCCATTTCCTATTGATACTAAGCCTTCTGATAAACTGATAGAATTAATTCCATAACATTCTTCAAACGCATAAGATCCTATGACCTTAACACTGGAAGGAATCCTTACGCTTGTAATTCCACCTGCACCACGGAATGCCCCATATCCAATCTCTGTAACATAACTTGGAATTGTAACTGCTCCACCAGTACCTTTATATTTTTTTAATACAGTTCCTTCTATTTCAAATGAATTGGCAGCCTTTTCAGATTTTTGTTCCTTTTTCTCTTCGTTCTTCTCCTCTTTTTGTTGATCAGGTTCTTTTTCTTCTGTTTTACTTTCCTCTGCAGGATCTTTTTGTTCGTTTTGCTCTGTCAAATTGTCTTCTGCTTGCACCTGATCATCTGGAAGTACCTCCTGCGGCTTCTCTCCTTCTGGTGTTTCACTTTCTGGATTTCCCCCTTCCGGTATTTCGTTTTCTGGTTTTTCTCCTTCTGTGCTTCCACTTTCTGGTTCTCCTACCTCTGGCTTCTCACTTTCTGGATTCCCTATCTCCGGTATTTGACTATCTGGAATTTCATTTTCCGGAGTTTCTGCTTGCTGCCCGTCATTCTGAGGAATTTCTTCTCCCATTTCACCATCTGCCTGATCATTTTCCTCTGGAAGTACCGTGTCTTCTGCCCCTTCTTCAGGCGCTTCACTCTCCTGAACCTCAATTTTTTCTTCGGTCACATTGTCCTGCGCGAATACCATAGTACCATTTCCAAAACACAATGCTGCCACTAATGCAAAACTTACCCATCTTTTCCCTGATTTTTTCATCTTTTCCAAACTCCTCTCTCTATACCTTGATTTGTTCTCCCTTTATTTTTCCACTAACCTATTTTTAATTGTTCTATTGCTTCTTTTAACACCTCTATATTACTTGCAAATGAAAATCGGACACACGGATGCTCTGTTTCTCCGTAAGACTGACCATCAACCCCTATAATACCATGCTGATCTAACAAATTTTTGCAGGCTTCTCTGGAGTTTTGGGCATTATTAAACCGAACCCATGCATAAAAAGCGCCTTCCGGTCTTCTGCACTCTACTCCATTCAGTTCATTTAGCGCATCTGTAAAATAGTTTCTTCTGCTTTCATAGACCGTTCTCATCTCTTCTATCTCATCCTCACATCGAAATACTTCCAGAGATGCTCTCTGAACAAATGGGCTGACTCCTGTTATTGTATGCACATATAAGTTATACATTACATCAGTTATCTCTTTGCTGGCAGCAGTATACCCTATTCTCCATCCGGTCATCGCAGCACACTTTGAAAACCCATTCACTGTTATAACTCTGTCGGCAATACTTTGGCAAGAACCCATACTGATATTTTTTTTACCATCAAAGACAATTTTCTCATAAATCTCATCTGAAATAATATACAAATTATATTTCTCAGCAATATCTCTCAGCAATTCTGCTTCGTCCTCGGACAATAACTTTCCAGTAGGATTATTGGGATAATTAATGATAATCGCCTTTGTCTTTGAAGTAATATATGGAATAATATTTTCTTCCTTTATTTTATAATTGTCTTCATACTGAAGATGGCTCACAACAGGTACTCCCCCACACGCCCTTATAATCGGGCAATAGGAAACCCAGGCAGGAGTAAACACAATAACCTCCTCTCCCACATTTAATAATGAGGCAACTGCTAAATAAACACCATACTTCCCACCTGGAGTCACAATAATATTCTCGGATGTGGCCGAAATACCATTCTCTTTCTGTAATTTCTCTGCTATTTTTTCTCTAAGTGGCAAAATTCCCTTTCCCACCGCATAATGAGTTTCCCCATTCTTTAAAGATTCGATTGCCTTAGAAACAATTCTTTTAGGAGTATCAAAGTCTGGCTCCCCCCCAGCCAGACTAATTACTTTCTTGCCCTCTTTACGCATCTGCTCTGCTTTCAGCATTAACTCAACCGATGATGATCCTTCTAATTGACTAATAAACTTATTATACATTTTCTTGCATTATGGATTCCAATATTAGAAACCACTGATTCCTTTCTCTTATACTACTAAATAATAATTTTACAAATTTTAAATCAGTTAACTATAATTTTATATTCTACCTCTTTTATACCTACTTTACAGGAAATTACTGCTTCTCCTTTTTGAATCCCCGTAATAATACCATCATAGGAAACTTTTGCAATATCTGGCTTACTACTTTCCCATACTGGTATCATAAGTTCATCAAATACAGTATTGTATTTTACATTAATCCTCCTTGAAGCTCCCACTTGAATAGGGGTTTCTTTCGTTTCTAACCTCACTGTTCCTATTGCCATAAAAGCAATGACCTTTGGCAAACAACTGATACATACAAAAAAAATAATGACTCCAAATAAAGCAGTGACTTTTCTGCCACTTTTTATAATTGTATCTGTCAAATAATTAATTTTGAGTTTCTCTTTAAACCACTCAAGCCCCATAGATATCCAATAACAAACTATCAAGAAAAAAAGATAAATGATAATTCCAATTTTTAACTTTCCATAAATTAAATCTTTTAACCAAAATGCATACAAAAAAGAATGAAAAAGAAAAATATTTCCCGACTGCTCCCCTAACCGTATCAATAAGTTTCCTAATTTTGAATTAACAGAAATATAATAAAAACAAAAATAAATTAAAATTGCTGCTAATATCCAATCGAGTTTATAAAATTTAACATCTTCTCTTAATACTATTTCACGATATAGTACAACACTAAAAAATATAATAGCTAGTAAGATTTGCCTAACTATGTCATACTTTTTCGAATCATTCACAGCTCTTTCTATAAGACAGTCTCTTGCCATAATCGCACCAAAAAAGTATGGAATAAAATATATTATTAATCCTTTGGGATCATAATAACATAAGCTTAGCAGGAACAACGTGATAAATAAAATATTGGTAATTTTTCTTCTCTTTTGAGTCAGTCGAAAAAGAAGCGGTGAAATACAATAAAAAACTATCGTAACATCTAAGTACCACCATGTATTATTCATACTCGGTGTAGAAAATAGAAATGCCATCCCCATAATTTCAGACAGTATATTAACTATAAAATTTCCAGTTCTACTATATACCTCTACACAATTATAGCCAAAAAAAATACTAATTGGAACAAAAACAAGAAAGATAATCCAATAAGAAAAAAATAATTTTATTACATGCTTCCCTACAAATTTAAAATCATCCCAACAAGATTTCCCTTGTTTATGTAAAAAAGATGAATACATTCCATAACCACTAAGTATAAAAAATATACCTACACATATTTTCCCCAGCGACACCAAATGTAATAATATACTGCGGGGCAATATACTCACATAGGAGTAAGAATTATTTAAAATATGATGTAAAAATAAGAGTAGTATACCCCCCCCCCTTGAGAAGTTTAGTATATTGTATATCAAATTTTTTATTCATGTTCTTGTCCCTTCTTTATTCTCTGGTAGTTTAATTTTCTTCCACTCTCAATCCATTATCTGAATTATAAAATTATCCTTAAACACTATTATCAAAAGATATAATCTCTAATGTTCTTCTCCTCTTTTTCTGAAATTCCAGGCGCTGCCATTACTACATAGTAATCATTCACATATTCAACAGAATATTCCTTTTCTTCCAAATACTCAGCGAACAGTTCTTTTTTCCCTCCATATAGATTCGACTTTTCACTGTCGATCAACACATCATAGTTCCACTCTTCAAATCCATAATAATTATTTGTACGACAGTAGACAATGACCGGAAGCGTGCCAGATTCCTCTTCTGCCTCCTCAATATCCTTCAGTAGCGTTTCACCATTATAATTC